>JBATHI010000451.1:0-9329 GCA_049666645.1 Flavobacteriaceae bacterium
ATCCTGAAATACCGATCAATGGCAATGCCAACAACCTATTGCTCCCCGAAAACATATGGACACCCCAAACTGGGCAGGGCACTTATGTCAATGGCAACTTTGAACCAACCAACAGTTTTGAGTCCTACTCAACCCTTTCCGCTGCATACGTATCTGAAGAGTTCAAGTTAAATAACAGACTTAAAAGTATTTTGGGTCTTCGCTATGAAAAATTTGACCTGTACTACACCGGCCAAAACAATTTGGGAGATCTGGTACTCAATGAAGAAAAAATCATAGAGGCTACAGACTTCTTCCCATCTGCCAACCTCATCTATGATTTTAATGAGGAGGGAAATACCAAATTAAGAGCTTCCTATTCAAGGACAACTGCACGCCCCTCGTTTAAAGAAGCATCCATTGCGGAAATATTTGACCCGCTTACCAATAGAATTTTTATTGGCAACCTTGATATTGAACCGACCTACATTGGCAATTATGACCTGAGATTTGAAAAATATGGAGAAGAGGGCCAATTCTTCGCGCTTAGTACGTTCTATAAAAACTTTGACAATCCCATAGAACTAGTTGCATTTGAACAGGCACCAGATAATTTTCAACCTAGAAATGTGGCATCAGCCTTCGTTTTGGGGGCAGAATTTGAGATTAGACAAGGACTTGGGATTTTGGATAAAGGGCTCAAAGATATCTCCTTTAATGCCAATGTTTCCATAATCAAATCTGAGGTGGATATGAGCGAAATAGAATTCAATTCACGGCAATTGGCAGTACGGGATGGTGAAACCATAGAACCTACACGGGAATTGCAAGGTCAATCACCCTATCTGGTCAATGTTGGTTTTAATTATAAAGGTGAAATCAACGGTTGGCAGAGTGGGCTTTTTTATAATGTGCAAGGAAAAACCTTGGAAGTGGTCGGTATTAGGGGGGTTCCAGATGTTTATACCTTACCTTTCCACAACCTGACACTCAATATCTCGAAAGAATTTGGAAGTGATCGGAACTCAAAACTATCTTTACAATTTTCGAATATTCTAAATGATCAGATAGAAAGCGTTTATGAATCTTTTAGGGCCACTGACCAAATTTATTCCTTCCGTGACCCAGGACAGGCCATCTCTCTTGGATACAGTTATCAATTTTAGAAAAGGGTTTTTAAAACTCAAAAAACCCCGTTTTGAACGGGGTTTTTTGCATTTTGACCGAATTTTTGATCCATTGGGACTATTTGGCAACGTTCAAGCGGGCTTTTTATTATCTTTGAACCATATCTGTTCCAATGAAGCACTTTTACCTACTGATTTGTCTTCTTTTCCTCAATTTCACTTACGCACAGCAACCCGCTGCCAATGGTGACATCCCCGGCTTTTTGTTGTATCCCAACCCGGTGACCCAAGGCAAGGTGTTCATTACCTCCTCGGCCAATGCCCCCAAGAAAATCCTGATATTCGATGTGTTGGGCACCCAGGTGCTGCAGACCACCATTCTGGGTTCCGAACTCAATCTCACTACCCTCGACGCGGGCGTATATGTGCTTCGCGTTTTTGAAAAAGACAAGGTGGCCACCCGAAAGTTGATCGTGAAGTAGTTGGCCCCCATGGCACGAAAGGCCTATTTTTTCTATCGACAAAATACCTAAAAATCCGTTGAACGGCACAGCCGTTTTTCTACGCCTACAATTTGTCGAATTTCACAACATTTTTGCCTCCCAGGCACCTCCTTTTTCTATCTTTATGTTATTGATCCCAAATCGATACCATTGCAATGTGCCTTATGATCGTTACTCCCATGCGAGGACTGATTCATGAGACAAGTTATAAGCAGTCGTTCAAAGCGATAAACTTAACCATATGAAGATACTCTACACTGCATTGCTTCTATTCTGTGCCATTGGTTTATCTGCCCAAGATCCAGCTGGTCCCGACAAGTTCCTTAACGAAGAAATACCAGGGTTCAAATTGTATCCCAACCCGGCCTTTGAAAATGTGGTTTATATTACCACGGCGCAGAATGCCACAAAGGAAATTGTGGTTTACGATGTTTTCGGGGAAGTGGTCTTGCGCGATGTCATCAATGGCAGCACCCTTTATATTTCCGACCTGGTTCCCGGGGTATATGTTTTGCAGGTGATGGAAAGCAAAAAAACAACCACCAGGAAATTGGTCGTCAAATAATTCATGAACTCCCTTGCCAACGCTTAAAGCTTTGGTCCCCTTTCGCATATCATCAGCGTTTTAATCCATTAAACAGTACCGTCGGAGCAAGATAATCATGGCTAATTTGGCTATTTTTGCCAGATGATCGCTGCCCACGAAATATTTGCAATCGATTCAAAAACAGCATTTGAAAAGGCTGCATTGGCGGTCTTTAGACTTCAGTACGGGCATAATTTCGTTTATCGTGAATTCTGTGATCATTTAAGCGTGCTGCCTTCCACCGTCACCAAATCATCCGAGATCCCTTTTTTGCCCATTACATTTTTTAAATCAAAGAAAATCGTTTCCAATCCAAAGATTCCCGAAATGGTCTTTACCAGCAGTGGTACCACGGGAGAGCGCACGAGCAAACATTACCTGACCGATTTGGCAACCTATCGGCAAAGCTATCTCAAGGCTTTTTTTCTGTACTATGGGCCTATAACCGATTATTGCATTTTGGCCCTGCTACCATCCTATCTGGAGCGGGAAGGCTCTTCCTTGATTTATATGGTGGCAGACCTTATCGAAAAAAGCAGGCATCCCGAAAGCGGTTTTTATTTGAATGATTTGGAAGGTTTGTCCTTAACATTGAAACGTTTGGATGCACAAGGCACCAAAGTACTCTTGATCGGGGTATCGTTTGCACTGTTGGATCTGGTGGAAAAGCACCGTTTCAACTTGCGCAATACTACGGTAATGGAGACCGGGGGCATGAAAGGGAGACGAAGGGAGCTCATCCGTGAAGAATTGCATGACCTACTTCAAAAAGGTTTTGGGGTAGATCAAATCCATTCCGAATATGGGATGACCGAATTGTTGTCGCAGGCCTATTCCAAAGGAAATGGTATTTTCAATGCGCCGCCATGGATGAAGGTATTGATCCGCGATACCGAAGATCCCTTGACTATTTTGGCCTGTGGGCGAACCGGGGGCATCAACGTCATCGAGTTGGCCAACCTCCATTCCTGTTCCTTTATCGCCACCCAAGACCTGGGAAAGTGTTACGAGGACGGCAGCTTTGAAATCATTGGCCGTTTCGATCATTCCGACATTCGCGGCTGTAATTTAATGGTGCTCTAAGGATGCCCGGATCAATTCACCACCAAAAGATAGTAATTCTTCTTTCCCCGCTGTAAAAGCACGAATTTTCCATTGATCAGATCGGCGGTGGTGATCAGGTAGTCGTCTTTGACCTTCTCCCTGTTCACGGAAATGGCATTCTGTTTCAATTCCCTTCTGGCCTCGCTGTTCGACGTCAAAAAACCGGTTTTGTCTGCAAGGGCGCCGATCATATCAAGTCCATTTTTGATTTCTTCCCTTCTGATTTCAGCCTGGGGCACACCATCAAACACCTCCAGAAATGTTTTTTCGTTCAAGCTCCTTAGGTCTTCGGAAGTAGATTTTCCAAAAAGGATTTCGCTGGCACGGACCGCATTGTCGAGTTCGGATCGGGAATGTACCATCGTGGTAAGTTCCTCTGCAAGCCTTTTCTGAAGCATCCTGAGGTGGGGCGCCTGCAGGTGTTCCCCGACCAGCTTTTCAATTTGTTGCCTCGAGAGAAATGTGAATATTTTGATGTATTTCTGTGCGTCGTCATCCGAGGTATTCAACCAATACTGATAGAACTTATAGGGGGAGGTTCTATCAGCATCCAACCAAACATTGCCGCCTTCCGTCTTGCCAAATTTTGTACCATCGGTCTTGGTGATCAAAGGGCAGGTCAACGCATAGCCCTTTCCGCCCCCTATCCTGCGTATCAACTCGGTTCCCGTGGTGATATTGCCCCATTGGTCGCTTCCGCCCATCTGCAAGGTGCAATTGTGGTTTTGGAAGAGGTATAAAAAATCATAACCCTGCACCAACTGATACGTAAATTCCGTGAACGACATGCCTTCCTTGGCTTCGGAAGAAAGGCGTTTTTTGACCGATTCCTTGGCCATCATGTAGTTGACGGTGATATGCTTGCCCACATCACGTATAAAATCGAGGAATGAAAAATGCTTCATCCAATCGTAGTTGTTCACCAGCACGGCGGCATTTTCCTCCTTGCCCGAAAAGTCTAGAAATCGCGACAATTGCTCCTTTAGGGCTTGCTGGTTATGCGAAAGTGTTGCTTCGTCCAATAAATTGCGTTCTTCCGACTTGCCCGATGGATCACCGATCATTCCGGTGGCCCCGCCCAAAAGCGCGAAGGGCTTATGCCCTGCCAATTGAAAATGCCGCAACATCATCACGCTTACCAAATGCCCGATGTGCAATGAATCTGCGGTGGGGTCGATGCCCACATAGGCCGATTGCATCCCGCTCCGCAAATGTTCCTCGGTTCCCGGCATCACATCATGCAACATGCCGCGCCATTTCAATTCTTCCACAAAATTAAAGACCATGCTAATCTGTTTGAGTTTGAGCTGCAAATATAAAGAACTCCACTTGGGTTTTCCCCCTATGCCGGTTTCAATTTAATCCGGTCTAAATCGTTAACTTTATCCCATGGTTCTGGTCACTGGCGGTACAGGTTTGGTAGGATCTCATTTGTTGCTGCATTTATTGGAAAAAGGCATAAAGGTACGGGCCATACACAGGCCTGGCAGCGATTTGCGGGCCGTCGCAAAAGTCTTTGCGTACTACAGCGAAAACGCCGACGAACTTTTCCGGTCCCTGGAATGGATGGAGGCCGATATCTGCGATATCACGGCCCTGGAGACGGCCTTTGAGGAAGTTGAGCAAGTTTACCATGCGGCCGCCCTGATCTCTTTCGCCCCCCAAGACCAAGATCGTATGATGAAGGTCAACGCAGAAGGAACGGCCAATATCGTAAACCTGTGTTTGGCCCAAAAAATAAAGAAACTCTGTTATGTAAGCAGCATTGCCACCATGGGCATTGGCCATTCCAAGGAGCAGGTCAAGGAAGAGGACGCGTTCCAAGATCAATATGCCAATGACTACGGGCGATCAAAATATGCGGCCGAACTCGAGGTATGGCGTGGATCTGTTGAAGGACTTTCCGTTGTCATCATCAATCCCGGGATTATTCTGGGCCCCGGATTTTGGAACGGCGCAAGTGGAAACCTATTTAGGATCGCCAATAAAGGCTATAGGCACTATCCGCCTGGTGGAAGTGGGTTCGTTGCCGTGAAGGATGTCGTGGGGGCCATGTCAAGGCTGATGGAATCTAAAATAAACAACGAACGGTTTCTCCTGGTCTCCGAAAACCTTTCTTACCAGATGATACTGACGCTCATCACAAAAAATCTTGGCCTAAAACCACCTTCAAGACCATTGCGTGCATGGCAATTGGAAGGATTGCGCGTTATTGATTGGCTTAGGCATACCGTCACCGGCAAGACAAGAAAATTGACCAAAGAAGGTATTCGCTCACTGAATCACAGGGCCTTTTATTCAAATGCCAAAATAGTCGAAAAAATTGCCTTCGAATTCGAACCGGTGGAGGCCACTGTTGCATTTTGCTGTTCGCGGTTCAAGGAAGAGAATCCTTGAACTTCCTGACTTTTGGATTCGCATTGGGACTTCCATCTTCAAGTTCCAACATACGTAAACTGTCCCTGGTCCTTTTTGCCGCATCCATCACTTTGGCCTGCCTATCTAATTTTTCCTCTACCCGGATATAGATTTCTTCATATTCATCGGGTAGGGAGGCATAGTATCGATCGCTTTCCACCAACTGCACACTATCGATGTCGTACTTCTTTAAAAGATAAGGGGTCGGGTCGACCTTATTTTTTGTCAATATTGAAATGTTGGTGGTTTTGGCTGCGGTGATGATGGCCAGATCGGCCAGGATGTCAACCATTTTATCTTTGGGAATCAGGTTTTCAGGGGCTTCCAATACCTTTTCGCCACAGGAAATCATGGCGAGACAGAAGAATAAGGCTCCAATGGTGTTTTTCATTTTAACTGCGATCAAAGGTAAGTCTTTTGGCATTCCGCTGCTCCGAGAATTGGCCATTCTCGTACGCCAAGTGACCATTGACGAAGGTATGGGTAATTCTGGAAGAAAAGGTAGAGCCTTCAAATGGAGACCATTGGCATTTGTAGGCGATGTTGCTTTTATCGACTTTCCAAGGACTATTGGGGTCCACTACCACCAAATCGGCATAATATCCTTCCCGTAGGTAACCCCGTTTGTTGATTTGAAACAAGATGGCCGGGTTGTGGCACATTTTCTGTACTATCTTTTCAAGGGAAATCTTCCCTTGTTGATATTTTTCCAAGAGGGCGGGCAAAGCATGTTGCACCAAGGGACCCCCTGACGGACATTGGGTATAGATCTGGTTTTTCTCGGTCGAGGTATGAGGGGCATGGTCTGTGGCGATGACATCCAATCGATCATCCAAAAGGGCTTCCCATAATTGGTCCCTGTCGGCAGCTGATTTCACGGCAGGATTCCATTTGATCAAGCTTCCCTTTGTCGTATAATCGGCATCGGAAAACCACAAGTGGTGTATACAAACCTCAGCGGTGATCTTCTTCTGTTCGAGGGGGATATCATTTTGGAAAAGATGTGTTTCCTTCCCGGTCGACAAATGAAAGACATGAAGGCGTGCCCCGGTTCTTTTGGCCAGTTGGACAGCCTTGGAAGAAGAAAGGTAACATGCTTCCTCGCTGCGGATTTTGGGGTGGCAACCGATCGGGATATCGTCGCCGTATTGTGAACGATATGTTTCAAGGTTACGCCTAATGGTCCCTTCATCCTCGCAATGGACCGAAATTACCAGTTCGGTATTCAGAAAAATCTGTTCCAACACCGCCTCATCATCGACCAACATATTCCCTGTCGAAGAACCCAAAAAAAGTTTTACCCCGGAACAGGCATGTTTGTCGAGCCGTTTGAGTTCTTCCAAATTGTCATTGGCCCCACCGAACAAAAAGGAATAGTTGGCAAAGGCTTTTTTACTGGCCAAAGCAAATTTTTCTTCGAGCCTTTCAATGGTGGTTGTCTGGGGGACGGTATTGGGCTGTTCCATGAAGGAAGTGATGCCTCCGGCCACGGCAGCCCTGCTTTCAGAGGCTATATCGCCCTTATGGGTGAGTCCAGGCTCCCGAAAATGCACCTGATCGTCGATCAGCCCCGGCAACACATATTTACCCCCGACATCCAACACCTTGGCCGAGGGATCACTGATATTCCGGTCTATTTTAAGTATTCTGTCGTCCTGTATCAACAGGTCGCCTTCCATGATGTTGTTTTCATTCACCATTAAGGCGTTCTTGATCAATTGCCTACCCATATCAAAATCTTTTTTTTCGAAATATACTTCGTAACTTCATGACTAAGACCCCCCAAACCGCCTCTTTGATAATGGAGCCGCTCATTTTTGATTTTCCCATGACCCGATCTCTAAAAACGATCGATACCTCCTCGATCTTGTAGTTCATGAGATAGGCACGGAATTTCATCTCGATCTGAAAGGCATAACCGATAAAGCGAACCGAATCGAGCTGGATGTTTTCCAAAACATGTCTTTTGTAGCACACGAAGCCGGCCGTGGGATCATGTACCCGCATCCCCGTGATCATTTTCACATAGAAAGACGCCCCGTAAGACAATAAAACCCGGTATAAAGGCCAGTTGACCACGTTCACCCCTTTTTTGTACCGTGATCCCACCGCTACATCGGCGCCATTCACACATGCCCTGTACAACCTGGGCAGGTCGGAAGGGCTATGGGAAAAATCGGCATCCATCTCAAAGATGAAATCGTACTTTTTGGCAATGGCCCACTTAAAACCATGGATATAGGCCGTACCAAGGCCCGCCTTCTCTTTCCGCACCTCCAAAAAGAGTCGATTGGGAAAATCAACATACAAAGATTCCACTTTGGCCGCCGTACCGTCAGGGGAATTGTCATCAACGACAAGTACATCAAATTCCTTAGGCAAGGCCATCACGGCCCGGATGATTGCCTCAATGTTCTCTATCTCATTAAAAGTGGGAATAATGACTAGGCTGTCGGACATTGAATTTTAAGGATTTGGACAAAAATAGTGTTTTATCATACTGGGATAAAGCGGTATTCGGCTATTTATGTATTTTTTAAATCTTGCCTAAAGCTGATAATTCGTAATTTTGGAGCTTGAATGAACCAAAATTGACACCTCCAAAATTTCCCAGACTTTTCCTCTATTTCTTGGGGGCCATCTTAATACTCAACCTTATACAGGCGCAATTTACCGAACTCATCTTCGATGAGGCCTATTATTGGTACTATTCAAAAACCTTGTCCTTTGGTTATTTCGACCATCCGCCCATGGTCGCCTGGATGATCTATCTGGGCAGGCTGCTTTTTGATGGGGAACTCGGGGTGAGGCTGATCAGTTGTTTTATGTCGGCAGGGACGATGGTTATTTTATGGCTTCTGATCGACAGGGCAAAAAAGAATGATTTTATACCCCATTTTTTTGTGCTCGTTTTTTCCATGACCCTGTTGAACGCCTACGGTTTTTTCACTTTGCCCGATACCCCCCTGTTGTTTTTTACGGCACTTTTTCTCCTGGTCTACAAGAAGTTTTTGGATAGGCCATCCATGCTGAAGGCACTATGGCTGGGCCTGGCCATGGCCGCGCTGATGTACAGTAAATACCATGCGGTACTGGTCATCCTTTTTGTGCTGCTTTCCAATCCAGGATTGTTGACCAACAAATATGCCTGGTTTTCAGTGTTGGCGGCAATCTCGGCCTACCTGCCCCATTTTTGTTGGCTCTATGACAATGATTTTATTTCCGTAAAATACCATTTGTTCGAAAGGCCCAACGATGCCTACCAATTCAAGAAATATACCTTGGGCTTTTTTCTCAACATGATCGCTATTTTTGGCCTGACTTTTCCTTGGATCTACCAATCGCTTTTCAGGACCAAATCGAAGGATAGGTTTATCAAAGCACTGCTTTACCTTACCTACGGCGTATTGATATTCTTCTTTATTTCGAGCTTCAACCGAAGGGTACAGACCCAATGGATCATCGTCATTTCCGTTCCCCTGGTCATATTGGTGTTCAATGATATGCTCGGCCGTGAAAATTCAAGAAAATGGATCTTAAGGATGGGTATCCTGAACATTGCAGTGCTATTATATCTCAGATTGGGCTTGGTTTTCGAACCGTTGTTCCCTA
>JBATHI010000452.1:0-3138 GCA_049666645.1 Flavobacteriaceae bacterium
AATCATTGAACGTTATTTGCGCCAATCCCAACTAAATATGGGTTTGCTTCTTGAAAAAACGGTCAACAAAAAAGCTGATAAGTACAAAGGGGTAGTCGTTCTGAAGGGCGCTTCCACAATCATTAGCCACAGAAGCATAAAGCTCACCAAAAGCAAGGTTTTGTTTTTTGATTTGGCAAAGTCGTTGGTCATATAAACAAAAGCTGCCAAAAAAATCAGGGTGCCAATAAGGCCATTTTCCAACAAATAAGCCAATAATTGGTTATGCGAATGATTGACTTCCATAAGGGTTTCCACCCCGCCCCTGTTGACCGACAAATAACTAGGCAATACCGCTTCTGAGGTGCCCGTACCATACCCAAACCACGGCCTTTCCACAATCGCAGACCATGACAACCGCCATAATCTTGCCCGCTGAACATCAAACCAGTCAATAAATAACGCTATTATACCAAATAGGATGATCCATAAAGGAAGGATGGCCCTTTTCAAGTAGCGAAACGGCAGGAGGTACCAAAAGGGCAGGGAAAGCGCAATGAGCAATGCAAATCGCGATCCCAAAATTCCCAAAACCATCAGGGCAAAAAGGGCATAGGCCCATCCATAAAATCGGTCAATAGCTCCTTTCTGAACCAGGTCAACACAAAAAACGCCCCCAATGATGATGAAAAAAGAGAGGAAAGTTGGGTGCCCATAATAAAGCCAATACAAAATTTCTTGGCTATGCAGCTTGGCATTGGAGAAGTAAGCCAACCCTTCTGACCTAAAATAGTACCCATCGCTAACGATAAACAATATTGAATTGACCAGGATAATCGAAATCAATGTAAAAAATACCGTTACATATATTTCTTTTATGCCTTGATCTTCCTCGGAAAAATCAAGCAAACTCCCAATTAGGAAAAACAATAAAAACCCCATAGGAATGGCCATTTTAGCAATGCTACCGTCTCCCATGAATAAAAAGGGTACTGCAAAAAAAACCAAAAGCGACCATTGTGTCGGGCCTATCTGCAGATGTCTCCTTACAAAGAAGTTCCATAGGGAATAGCCTGCTAAAATTAGGGTGGCAAAAGATACCCATGCCATTTTTAGTGGGATTGAGGCAATAAAAAAAGTACAAAATATCAAGAGGTATTCCTTCTTTTTAAAGCGTTCCCTAAACCATTTGAAAGTTGGGAATGCCAACAACACCGGCCAAGGCAAGATCAAGAGCAGTAATCTAAGCCATTGCGGCCAGATCAACTCGAACACGGAACCGAAAACCAGATAAGGATCGAAAACTTCTTGATCGGATGCCAAAAAATAGGTATTGGTCGAGTCCCATTTTGTAATCCCTGAAGAAAATCCAACATGCTTGCCTATTTGGGCGCCTTTGAGGTCAAACAAACGATTGCCCTTCGAGCTAAGTGAAATCGAATGCAATGCTACTTTTTTTAAGTCCCTGTTCGAGCCGAAATCGATTCGAAGATTTCTGAGTTGTTCCCCTTTTTTTAATTGGAATGGGAATTTGATTTCATTCGCACCGCTTTTGACGATTACCGATTTCGCTTGCTCTTGATTAAAGTCATGCCCCGTATCATAGAAGAACTCCATGGTAGCATCGGTCTCGTAGGTTGAATGAACCGTAAGAACAAAATCGCCCTGGCTTAAAGACTCCTTTTGAAAATAGCGAAGCGTGCCATTCAAGGCCAGTGAGATGGCCATACACAGGGCGATGCGAATCAAGAAGTTTGTTTTCTTTTCTGGAATCATATTATGGAATCCTTCAGTAAAATGGTTTCCCTCCTGATTTTTTCCTGTTGGTTCAATGTGTTCATTGAAACCAGCACAATAACAAATAAGGAAATGCCTATGGGATTATTGAAAAAGGGGTTGGTCAAAGACAGCAAAATCACCAATAAGGCGCTAAGCAGGTATGACTTTCGAATTTCTGGAAAGCTTTTCCCCTTCACAATGGAGTTGTACAATATCATAAAGAATAGGGCCCAAAGCGACAACCCTACGATACCTTGCTTGTGAAAAACTTCAAGATAACCAATTTCCATATGCACTTCCCGAACGGGGACCCCGATACCAAATCCGTGGCCGATAAAGAAACTTATGGGGTCTATTCTCTCCGCTACCTGTACCAGCTGTTGCACCCTTATGGAATCGCTCAATTCCTTATCTCCCAACTCAAAGTTGCCGAAAAAATATAGGCTTCCCATGATCAACAAGCCTGCCAAAATAAGCACTTTTACATTAAGTCTCAACAATAAAGGAATTCCATAAAACAAAGCATAGATCAGCCCGAACATAAGAATAAAACCCCTGGTTCCGGTCAGGACCATTGCGGCCATTATAACTACAATGGGTACTATTTTTCGTTTGGCATCGGTGCTGTGGATCCAGAAAATCAACCCGATGACCATGTACACGAAGCCTTTATAAAAGAAAAGTCCCTGGGTACCCCTGAAGATAAAATCCGATGGAGAAATTTGTTGATTTACATATTGATAGAATGGGAAAAAGTCGATTTTCCCTAGATAAAACAACAATTGTACCGCCAAATAAGCCAGGGCCATGAAAAGTGCTGTCTTTTTAATCCAAGAAGTTACGAGCAATACCCTTGATTCAGAATCGATGTAATAACTAAAGAACAGCACACTCAAGAAGTAAGACAATGGCTTTACATCTTCCATAATGAACTTTAAAGGTGCGCCATTTAACCAGCCCAAAAACGAATACACGATCAACACCGCTGTCATAGCGAAAACAAGATACAGAACGTACACTGGAATTTTGGATCGTTCAAAGTACAGCACCACGACAAGCACAATGTTTAGAACGAAAAGCAACATTCTTAAGGTAAAGGGGCCCAACTCGAAAACCCTTCCGCCACCCCCGACGAAAAGTTCGATCAGGGTAAGGACAAAAAGGAATTTGAGCAAGGTTTGCATGTTCTAAACGTAGGAATAATTGATCAATATTACTGTTTTTTCCTTAGCCAACCCCCTTTTCACGCAGCACCTGTCGTAGGAATATAAAATTGTTGTCCTTTTTCATGATAACATATAGTACCAAAAACCATAGCGATAGGCAACCGGCCAAAACCCCATAACTCATTGCCGAAAATTGGTACAAAACCCAATATAT
>JBATHI010000453.1:0-12253 GCA_049666645.1 Flavobacteriaceae bacterium
AACCAAAAGCCATGAATCCAGCACTATTGTTTGTCGTCGTTTTGGCCCTGTTTCTTTTCATCGGGGTACGTGTCATTTTTGAATATAAGAGAGCCTTGAAGTTCCGATTTGGAAAGTATGTCAAGACATTGCAGCCTGGACTGCGATGGATTATACCCTTCGTTGAAACGATCCAGGTGGTCGATATTCGAGTGATCACCATCAATATTATTTCCCAAGAGGTGATGACCGAAGACAATGTGCCCTGCAGTATAGATGGCGTCGTCTTTTTTAGGATCACCAATCCAGAAAAGGCCGTCTTGGAAGTGGAGGAATACTCCTTCGCCATCACCCAACTTGCCCAGGCCGCTTTAAGGGACGTTTGTGGGAAAGTGGAATTGGACACCATTCTTTCGAAAAGGGAGGAAATGGGCAAGAATATCAAGTCTATCGTGATTCAGGAAACCCAGCCATGGGGCATCGAAATTATAGATGTGAAGATCAAGGACATACAGTTGCCCGAAAACATGAAAAGGATGATGGCCAATCAGGCGGAGGCCGAACGTTCGAGAAGGGCAAGGGTAATCTTGGCGCTTGCGGAAGAGCAGGCCGCCGGAAAGTTGCTCGAGGCCGGTAAGCTCATCGATCAGTCCCCTTCGGCCATCAAGTTGAGACTTTATCAAACCTTATCGCACATTGCGGCCGAAAAGAACTCGACCATATTATTTCCGTTCCCGGAGGAGGCCCTGCCAAGAACTTCCGCTCAGAAGAAAATATGATCGAAAGCAAACCTTCTTAAAACCGCCATGATTTTTGAAGCTTCCGATAAATATGGATCTTTTTATTAGGACAGGCCACACTATCTTGATCTATGGGTGCGTTTGTACCATTTGACGAATTCGTACCAGACCACGAAAAGAAAGCCCACAGCAATACTCAACGACAATTGCGAACCCTTCAATCTTTCAAATTCAAAGAAACGCGTAAGGGGATCGACGAAGAGGAGCAAGGCGGTCACAGCAACGGTAATGCCAATGATAAGGGGTATCAATCGGTTCCGATACCGAAAGGTGGAGAATATGCTGTAATGGAACGACCGGTTGACCAGGGTCAAAAAAATATTGGCGGAAATCAGGACCGTAAAGACCATGGCCCTTGTGACCCCTTCGCTATACCCTTCCAACACGGCATATTGATAGATCAACAAGCCCCCCAAAGTAATCATAATCCCTTGTATAATGCTGGTAATAAGTTCTCTCCATTTAAAAAAGGTCGTGGTGAAAGGCCTTGGATTTTGTTCCATGCTATATTTTTCCACAGGTTCGTTCTCATAGATGATGGAACAGGTGGGTCCCATGATGAGTTCCAACAAAATCACGTGCACAGGCGAGAAAATGTTGGGATAGGCCCAATTCAGGGCCAAGGGAAGGAAGACGATGAGGATGATCGGAATATGGATTGAAATCACATATTGGATCGCCTTTTTGAGATTGGTATAGATCTTACGGCCCATGGCCACCGCATCGACCATTTTGGAAAGGTCATCTTCCATTAAGATCAGGTTGGCAGACTGTTTGGCGATTTCGGTGCCCTTTTGGCCCATGGCCACCCCTATATGTGCGGCTTTCAATGCGGGGGCATCGTTAACGCCATCGCCGGTCATGGCCACAATTTCACCTTTGGCCTTTAAGGCCTCTATGATCTTCAATTTTGCCGTGGGGAACATTCTGGTAAAAATGTTGACTTCCTCAACGGCACGCTCCAAGGCATCCCCATCCAATTGCACCAGGGCGTCCCCTTCCAATAGCTTATGCTCCCCATTAAAATCAATTAGTTTGGCAATCGCCTTTGTGGTCAGCGTATTGTCGCCGGTGATGATCTTGACTTTGATGCCGGCTTTATAAAATGCGTCGAAGACCCCTTTTATATTTTCTTTGGGCGGATCGTAAAATGCAACGATACCTTTGAATTCAAATTGGAATTCCTGCTGTTGCTTGGGAAAAACGTCGCGTTCGAAAATGGCCTCCGCGACCCCCAATAGCCGAAAGCCCTGATTGGCCAGATGGGCAATGGCTTCTTGGACCTGTTGTTTTTGGTCTGGGGTTAATTTGGATATTTCCAGAAAGGCTTCCGGGGCCCCTTTGGCTGCGATGATTCGCCTGCCCTTATCGTTTTCAAAAATATGGGTCATCATGGGCGGTTTTCCACCCAAGGGATATTCATGGACCATTTTGAAGTTCGGCCGCTCATCGCTATCGATCATCTGCCCATAGGCCTCGTGCAATGCCATCTCCATCCGGTCGAACGGAATGGGTTCGCTGGCCCACATCGAGAGCTCAATGAGTTCTTTCCCAGCCTTGTCTAAAGGCAGGTTGGGGTCTGATACCCGTTGTGATTCCATCACAAAGAGTTTCGCCAGGCCCATTTCGTTCTTGGTGATGGTGCCGGTCTTGTCAACGCAGATCACGGTAGCGCTCCCCAAGGTTTCCACCGTTTTCATTTGTTTCACCACGATGCCCATTTTCATCAGGCGCCAAGCACCCAAGGCCATAAATGTGGTGAACGCAACAGGAATTTCCTCTGGAAGGATACTCATGGCCAGGGTGAGGGCCTTGAGCAGGCTATCGAGAACATTGGATGAGTTATAATAGTTGATGCCCCATACCAGCAAAAAAACCGCGATACCAATGGCGGACATTTTCTTGACAAAATTATTGATCTGTAATTCCAAAGGCGTTTTTTCATCGGCAATGGCTTCAAGACTCTTGCCGATCTTGCCCAACTGGGTAGCATTGCCTATGGTGGTCACGGTTGCAATGGCCAGTCCGCTGGCCACCGTGGTGCCCCGATAAATCAAATGGTCCGTTTTTTCGCTGTCTTTGTACACGGCAAGGGATTCTCCCGTGAGAATCGACTCGTCCACCGAAAAATCATTGGAATGTACGATCAAGCCGTCTGCGGGGATGGTCGTACCTTCCTCTACCATCAGGCTGTCCCCAATGACGATGTCCTCGATGGCAATCTCCTCTACCGCTCCATTTCGGATTACATTGCAATGAGGTTGGCTGATGACCTTGAGTTTTTCCAGGGCATTCCTGCTTCTGGAATCCTGGTAAATGGAAATGGCGGAAACGAACAGAATGGCGACCGCCAAAAAGATCCCGTCCCCTTTGTCGCCCAAAATGAAATAGAGGCTCGAAGTGACCAAAAGGAGAATGACCATAGGTTCCCGTCCCAGATCCTTCAACAGCTTCCAAAACGGATTCTCTTTTTTGTACTGCAATTCGTTTCGCCCATTTTTTGCCCGGGACGACAGAACTTCCTCCTGGGTCAACCCCTTTACGTTAAAGTTGGAAACGGACATATTCGATGTTGATTATCCCAATTCCTTGGAATGGATCGTTCTCATGAAAAACCTTCAATAGGGCATGCCTCTACTGGGCAATTGAAAGACCTGCGCTACAATGCAAGGGTTTGATAAAAATAATGAAAAGGGTACTGATAGGGGTGCCCAACAAGGGAATAAACGCATATTTTCCAATAAATTAGATCGCTTGGCCCGATCTATCGGTGGGTCGGCGCGTCAAACATGCCCGGTAATGTGGCCATGCCATCGAATCCACTCCTTGATCCGTGCAATAATTGGGGGAATCACATGGCCCAAACCGATACCGATCAAAATCGAGGCTACAAAAAGGATGGCATTCGATCGTACAAAAAAGAGCCCGACACCGACCCCGACCATGGTCATGCCCCAATGGCCCAGTTGCTCATATCTTCTTTTTTTTGTGGCTATAATTAACTTGATCTTCTGAATCGATGATCCAAAATAGGGCGCTTTTTCATTGAATCATATGACGGTCATCATGGTTGGAATAAGAGTATGTCGTGCATTTGCCCACATTTGGATACTTGTTTGGGTCGGTTGTAAGCTTAAAAATTGCGATCTGAACACTTGTCAGTGACATAAATCATTTCAAATGATCAAAATTTGTGCTATTTTTTTTTTCAAATCAAGATACAATGTAGGACCCTAAAAAAAATCATTTCCATGAAAACTTCAGAAAAAAACATCTGTCAAAGTTGCGGCATGCCAATGATCCAACTTTCCGATTTTGGCTGGAACAGCGATGGCAGCATCAATACCGAATATTGCCAGTATTGCTATAAAAATGGAGCTTTTACCGATGCGGATATTTCCCTGGAAGATAAAATCGCCAAGAATATTGCCATGGCCCAGAAAATGGGGATGTCAAGGGAGTCGGCCACCAATTTGGCCGTCACCACCCTTCCTAATTTAAAGCGTTGGGGCAAAAAATCCCGATCGAAGCGATTCAAGAATTAGGACAGAACGGCATCTATGGAAACAACCATCCTTAGTGAACGGAGATCCAGTCGCATTACCCTGATGCAGCTAATACAGGGCATCGAGGGGGTAGTCGTTATTCTGTTTTGTTACCTCACCTTTTTTTTAAAGCCTTATCGCGATCGATGGGGTTTGGGCAAGGAGAAAGCAAAGCGGGCATTGCCTGGCGATAGGCTCGTCAGATCGCCCAAATCGCAGTTCACCCATGCCATTGAAATCGATGCGCCTTCAGATTGCGTTTGGCCATGGATCGCCCAAATGGGCCAAGGGCGTGGTGGGTTTTACAGCTATGAGGCCCTGGAAAATTTAATGGGGCTACAGATCCACAATGCCCAAAGCATACTTCCAGAATTTCAGGAGCCCAAAATAGGCGATTTGATCCCATTTGGCCCCAAAGATGCCTATCCGTTGGTGATTTGTGATATTGGCAGTGCCATGGCCATAGAAAATTGGTACGATCTGGATGCAAAAAGTGTATTTGACCCCGATATGTCATCCGCAAGGAATTACCTGCATCTGACCTGGCTTTGGTATGTGGAGCCATTGGATGGGAAGCGTTCAAGATTTATTTCCAGAAACAGGATCAGCTACAGCACTTCCTTTAAAAACACATTAATGTTCGGAAGCTTTTCGGAACCCATTGTATTTGCCATGGACCGAAAAATGTGCATGGGAATCAAGAAAAGGGCCGAGATACTTTTCCGAAATCGCGATTAAGGGCATGTCAATCCCAAATCAGGGAAAGTAGTCCATTCCCTTTCCAGGCCGTTCTGGTACCGAATCGCTCCCCTTCGCGATCTAACAGCTGCTGTAACCATTTCCGATCTTTTTCGTTGGGATGCACGAGTTGGAATTTTTTCACTTCGGTCGGTGCCATTTCCAAAAAAACCAAGTGGCCTTCCGAAATGTCGACCGTAATAAAATATAGAAATCCCAAGTTGGCCCTGTAGGTTTCATGGCCACTGATGCCTTCATAATCGTTCAATAGGTCACCACATCCGTAAAGGATGGGTTTGGAATGGTACACCTCGATTCCGAGGGGGTGATGGGATGAATGTCCGTGCACAATATCCACCCCTGCCAGATCGATGAGGTCATGGGCAAAATCGATATGGTTTTGAGGTACGTCATACCCCCAATTCCCGCCCCAATGAATGGAGGCGATGACGATATCGCCCGTTTTTTTACTTTGGGTGATTTCAGCACCGATTTGATTTATGGTTGCCCTTGACAGTCCGTTGATCAGGTTGATGCCGGGCCTATCCTTGGTGGCCTGCCACTCATTCGGGATTCCGCTGGAAGCAAGGCCATAGGTAAAGACCAGCACCTTGCCCTTTTCATTGGTTTTCAATCGTGCCGGGGCTCTGGCCCGTTCGATATCGTGTCCTGCACCGGAATGTGCCATTCCGGTTTTTTCGAGCGATTCTAGGGTTTCGAGCAGGCCCTCATGGCCCCAATCCAAAATATGGTTGTTCGCAATCACGCAACAATCGATCTGGCCCGAGAGGAGGCAGGGAATATTCTTTGGGTGCATGCGATAATTGATGCCTTTGTCAAGATGTGCATCGCTGGTGGTAATACTGGTCTCCAGATTAATGATGCGAAGATCGGCCGCTTTCATGGGTCCCAAAAGATCTCCCCAGATATAATCAAACCCTACCGGACCATCGATAGCTCCGTTTACCCGTTCCGCCAGTTTCACATAATCCCGTGCATCCTTGATATAGGATTCAAACAGGGTAGGATCGCTGGGATGGGGCAATATTTGATCGATTCCCCGCCCGGTCATCACGTCCCCTGAAAGCATTATGGTGATACCATTGTACATTTTGAATCGTTTATCATGAAAGAAGGGGTTCATGGGTCTTACAAATGGATCATTGGTAATGACCTTCCCGAACCGTTCCGTGCATGCCCATTTTAGGAACCGTCTTTCAGATTTCTTTTCGTCCGAACCCTGACCCCCCAGATAATGACCAACCCGATCAAGCCCAAAATCGACAAGAAGGAGGCGAGGTAGACTTGGGCCCAACTCCATTCTACCGGTTGCGATTGGAATCGCTTCCGGTTTATGTCGAAATCGATCCATGGTCCAACGCGCCCAACCACATATACCAATACCCTGAATGCGTGCAAAACCACAGCCATAGCGGCCAGATTTAGGGGCAAGCGTTCTTTGGCAGGATCGTTGGCCCTAAACCAAAACACACTTGCCAGGATGCACCCCAAATCGATCAACAACTCAGCAATCAACAAAAATGAAGCCCAAGGCGCCAGGGTCATCAGAGCACCTTGGAAAAGCATGATGATGGTACGGGCCAATAAAATCGATGCCCCAAGAATCAATAAGGACGCATATAATCTTGGTTTTGAATTTACCATGTGAATTTTTACTTCCATTATCGTTGGGGTAGGTCCTTACTTAAAAGCTCTTTTTCGGCTTAAGTCCGGGAGGTTATTTGGGTCCCACAACCATGGTATTATTGGTCCTGGCTCACCGTGACCGTTGCATTGCCATCGCCCATCATCAACATGACCGAAAGGTCATCTTTCTCTGCGCCAAGTTGTCCGCCCGACCCGGCTACTGTCGTATAGCTAATGGTAAAGCCCGCGTTTTCCAACCGCTTTTTATAATCTTCCAAGGCCTTTTTCGGTACCTTTTCGAACATGATCACCCAATTATCGGTACCTTCCAAAGACTGGGTAGAAGCGCCTATCACGCTACCTTCATTGAATTCGGGGACGTCACTGGGAACGTCCTCGGGCCAACTGTTGACATTGGCATCGGTGGTGAAGGTGCCCTCATCGGTCTCGATGACCACCTTCTGGTCGTCGATATCAACTTTGGCATCGCCACCGATCGACTCTTCGATCATTTTTTCACTGGTTTTTTCGGCTGCTCTTTTGCAGGAGTTGAGAAAAGTGGCTGCACCAAAAACCAGTACCAAAAGAATTGTTCGTTTTGCCCTAAATAAATCGTAATGCTTCATTTGACCATTTTTTGCCGAACGCTTATTTCCTGAGCTCAGAAAACAGTGCGGTCGGGCGTTAATTGGAGCTAAAGCTATCTGGTTTTCTTAATGGGAACAATGATCTAGGTCATGGGTCTGGATGACCTTTATCATAGGATTTGGCATCGATTCTGTCCTATTTTACGATCCGTTGACAATACAATTGATAGAAGCAAAAATGAAATCGGATCAGACCATTGTTTTTTCACTCGGTTCCTATTCCGAATTTGGCAGATCTATCGCCAATGCAATGGGCCTGGAACTTGGCGCCCATGAAGAGCGAAATTTTTCGGATGGCGAATGCAAGACCCGTGCTTTGATCAATGTTTATGGCAAAAACATTGTGGTCGTGGAAGGATTGTTCCGGGAACCCGGCTTAACGGTGCACGACAAACTCTGTCGTTTGCTATTTTTTATTGGGTCACTCAAAGATGCCGGTGCTATCGGGATAACGGTCGTCGTCCCTTATTTATGTTATTCGCGAAAAGACCGGAAAACCAAAAGCCAAGATCCCGTCGCCACGAAATATGTGGCGGTCCTGTTCGAGTCGATGGGGGTTGATCGGTGCATTGCGCTCGAAGTACACAATTTGCAGGCATTTCAAAACGCTTTTCGTATTCCGACGGTACACCTTGAGGCCACCGCGAGTTTTGCGGCCCATTTCGCACCGCTCCTCAAAAAAAGGGAGGTAGTAGTGCTTTCACCCGATGCGGGAGGTATGAAGCGCGCATCATTTTTTGCCCAAGCCCTTGAAAATGAATTGAATGTTGCCATTCCCGTTGCGATCATGCACAAGACCAGGAGCGAAGGAATGGTTTCGGGCGCCGAAATCATTTATGGGGATATCCAAAACAGAACCGTGATCATCTATGATGACCTCATCAGTTCGGGGACTACCTTGGTAAGGGCGGCAAAGGCCGCTAAGAAAGCGGGGGCAGACTGGGTGTATGCTGCCGCTACCCATGGTGTTTTCAGCAGTGAAGCCAACAAGATGCTTGCAGACCCCGTATTGGATGGGGTCGTGATTACCAATAGTATTTCTTGGAATCTGCTGACCCGGCAAATCATGGAAAAGATAGAAGTGATCGATATCGTACCGATGATAGCGGGCAAGGTAAGGGACTTGGTTTTGGGTTCCTCCTAGGCCAACCCTTGAAGGGTAATGTTGGGTCGAACAAAACTTTCGCGGAACACATTTCTAAAAAAGAATCTCCAAACGCAAAGCGCCCCAGACAATATGCCATATCAGGTAATAAACCATCCGCAAGGCGAACATCGAAACAAAATCGAAACGATAAAAGACGAAAAGCTGCAATACATTGAACAAAAAGAGATTGATCCATACCACCGAAAGGGCCCATGGCGGATAGGGGTCCATATAAACCTGATAGGTGGGCTCCAGAATTGCAACCACCAAGAAAGCCACCCAGATCCAACGTTGAACTGTGGTCATTCCCGAAACCAAATTCAAAATGAAGACCAACAGCACAAGTGGTAAAACGTGAAAAACGATTTCAACCAAGAAACCTATGGCCGGATAGAACAACAGTGATTCCGGAAACGGGATATTCATATCTGCCGGATAGACCCTTTTAAGATCTACAAGTATGGCGACAGCCGTGAAAAGTGTTACGATGAAAAAATAGGGTAAAACCCGAATTGGATACTTGTATTTGAAAATGGCAAACCTTCCCTTTGAACAAAGGGCATTTAGTGTCAAATAGCCGATTATGGGAACCAAAAAAGTGACCACCCATGGATTTAAATCTCCAAAATAGTTTTCGAAGATTGAGGCATCTGATTGTATCAAAACGCCCATTATCAGTACAAACAAGAACAAAATGATAATCAAAATTACATGTTGTCCTTGATGCGCCATATGCTTGACTAAGGATACCCTTTCATCGAGATTATTCCGATTGATCGAGGTATCCGGCATATTTATGTAGCCCTTCGTTGACCATTCGGACAGCGGCTCCGCTGGTCACGGTCGCCCCGGAGAGGCCATCGACCATTCTTGATCCTTCCATGATTTTTTGGCCCGTTTGGTCAAGGCCATAGGTATTGGACTTCAAGGCTATTTTGGTATCCGAAAATTGATTCCCAAAACCGGGCTTTGTTATACCGGCCCCATAACCGTCCGATTCCAGGCGATGGTCAAATTCTGTTTTTTTGATTTCCCGGGTTGCCCTGTCCACCAGCACGTGAGCCCATATCGGACCGCCAAATCCTTTGCCTCCCATTATAAGGATGGCATGGTCACTGCCTCGTATTTCAAGAATGGGGAGTTCCACACCCTGCCCGTTCCTTATCAAAAGTTGGTACAGCGCAACATAATTATCCATATCAATGTTTTCGGGCTCCCCGTTAGTGTTGATTTTTTTGAAATATATCATCTCATCCGCCACGTTCGCATCGGGGATGTCGATACCGGCAAACTGGCCAAGTTCTTTTATAATTGAAGACATCGGTGCCTGGGTGGGCGCTTGGGTTACCGTTTCTTTTGGTTGAGGTTCGGCCGCCACTTTTTGTTTACAGCTCCAAAAAAGGCTTACCAAGATAAAAAAGGCCGGATAGATCGTTTTCATGATTTATAATGTTAATGATTTTCCGAAGTTGGGATATTACCTTATTTGCCCACCATCCCGCCATCGATGACATGGGTGTCGCCGGTGATGTACTTGCTTTCGTCTGAGGCCAAAAAAAGCGCCAATTGGGCAACCTCTTCAGCAGTCGCATACCGTCTGAAAGGAATGCTTTCTTCAAACCCTTTGTGCACTTTTTCCGCATTGTCGGGCGACATGTCCACTTCAATTCTTTCCATCATTTTGGTGGTCACAGGTCCGGGATGGATGCTGTTGACCCTGATCCCGTTTTTGGCGAATTCGAGTGCGGCGGTTCTCATGATCCCTATGACCCCATGTTTGCTGGAGACGTAGGCGCCCAAGCCCGGAAATCCTTTTAAGCCCGCCACAGAAGAGGTGATGATCACACTACCGCCCTGGGTCATTTTTGGGATAAGGTGTTGGCAGCCCAACCAAACCCCTTTTAAATTGACGGCGATGACCCTGTCGAAAATTTCTTCCGGATATTCCGCAATGGAACTGACAGTCCCTTCTATCCCGGCATTGTTAAAGAATACGTCGATCCGGGCAAAGGCCTTTAAAGCTTCCCGAACATATTTCTCGACATCGGCCGATTTGGAGACATCGGCCGTACAATAGGCGACGTTTGGGCTGTTCAGTTCCTTTGCGGTAGCCTGTAACTCCTTTTCCTGGTTGTCGACCAAAAATACCCTGGCCCCTTCCGATAGAAACAGCTGTGCCGTAGCCTTGCCTATTCCCGCGGCACCACCGGTAATGACCGCGACTTTGTTTTTTAATCTGTTCATGGTTTGTCGAGCTGAAAATTTAATCGATTGATTTGCCAACGATTATCCGCGGTCTTCATTGCCAATAAGTTGGTACCCAGCATCTTTGAATGTATCGTGGGAAGTTGGTATCTTTTTTTCGACATCTGGATGTTCGACCGTTCGGCAAGGGGCATCATGATTTCTCCCTTGCTATTGAGGACGACTTCGGTAAAGGAATAATCGAAGATGTTCAGTTTAAATTCATTTTGCCCCCGCATCGTTTTCTTCACATAGATCCCTAACGCATATCCCTTTTCGAATGGACTGATGTTAATGTATTCCGGTTCGATCGCCAATGCCCCGGAAGTATCGATAAATCCGTAATAGGGAATATCTTCCTCTTTTATTTCCTTGACAAGGCAAAGGCCTTCCTTAAATTCGGGAAAACCAACACCGGTGACATCCGATGCGTTCGTATCGGGATTTCGGTTCCATACCAGATCGCTTCTGAAATCAATCACCAATTGGCCCGATTCATCGATAAAGCCCCATTGATCCCCTTTCCGAACTGCGGCGAGTCCTTCATGGAAAGGTGCCACTTCATCCAGGCCGGCGATCGTGGTCTTTAAAAAGTCGGTCGTTGTTTGTGAAATGCCCAAAAGCGGAAAGAACAACATCGCCGTAAACAATAAAAAGATAGGTTTCATGCGTTCATTTTTTATTAAGTTCAAGAATAGTTTTGGAGGCCGGCTTACCAAATGATTTCGTTTGCCCCAACGATTGCTGAGATTCAAGACATTTAGTAATCCTTGCCCCTTTTTGTCTAGGTTTCTTTTGCGAAAAGATCAGAACATCAAGTTCGAGTAGATCATACTTTTCAAGTCCTTGGGAAGACCGTCACGGATATCTTCCATTTCTCCCAAAGAAATATATTTTCTCAAATAGATGAAAGTCGTATCGATATACCGCTCAGCAACTTCATCGTTATACTCAAAATCGTTCACCGCCGCAGGGCCGTCGTGTTGGCGTACCAAATCGATAAATTCTGCCATGCGCTTTATTTTGGGCTTTTCCTTTCTGAGGTTCCACCCATTCACATAAACCGCTTTCAGGAACATCGGCAACTGTGCAACAAGTTGCAGTGATTCTTCCGGGGGAATGATATCGCGCAGGGCATGAAGGATGGCGCTTATTAACCTTCCTGCCTTATCGGTATCGGTTCCAAGGTTCATTTCTTTGGCATAATCCTTTATAAAGGTATTGCCATCTTTTGCATATTCGTTAAAATTGAGTCCCATGATCGTTTTTTTTAATATGCCATAAAGATGACAAGGAATCATTGAAGGTCAAATGATATAGGTCATTTATGGACTCAAAAAACACCCTTATTTTTGAAAAAAGCCAAATCGAAAGATATGAAGGTACAGATACAGTATGTCAAGATGCCGACCAACAATTCCTTGGGGGAGTTGGTCACCCAAAATTTGAACAAGTTGGCCCATAAATTCCCTTTTGTTTTAAGGGCGGATGTCATCTTCAGGGAAG
>JBATHI010000454.1:0-6089 GCA_049666645.1 Flavobacteriaceae bacterium
TCATGCCCCACATACCCCATTTGATATACAGGCTTAAATCTTCGGATTTTTTTTGGGTGCTACATGCGAAAGGTCATAGCCTGAAAATTTCCTGATATACAGGGACACCGCCGAACCATAGGCATCGGTGGTATCTATTTGACCCCAAGATCGCAGGTACTTCTTAACGTTGCCCGGACCGGCCAAATGCGCAGCGGCCAACATACCCGACTCGGTTATTTCCACGCCGGCGATGTGCTTGCCGACGAATCGCTCTATATCCTTGCGCAGGATCCATTTGTTTCGCGACATATTGGTATAAAATACCTTCTCCTGGAGCTCGGGATCGTTCAGGAACCGGGTCGTATTGTACACGCCCATAAGCTGCAGGGTGCCGATGCCGAACTGGTATTTCCCTAGATAGCCCAAAGTATTCATAATGAAATAATTGCCCTGTGATTCGTTGAAAGCCAATGCTTCCTTAAAACCGACATAGGAAGTTCCCAGAAAAGGAGGTGCTTTTAGGTTTGAAGTGAAAACCGCTAATTGTTGGGGGAACAAACATTCTGTTGGTTGGGTGACCCTTAGACTTTCCGGAACCCTGGCATTTGGCGCTCTGAAGCCAAAACCCGTTAAAATCAATAAAATTACAAGTGAACAAAAAAAGAAGACACATCTTCCCATATCTTTTGTTTTCTTAAGACTTACGACCAGAAAAGGGTCTGCTTAAATTTCACGGGTCAAAGATATGTCCGACATGGGTCAGGATTCCACAACGATTCGTTAAAAATATACAATTTTAGTTAACATGTGCCAAAGTAAGGACGAAATGCCTATCTATTGATGCCTTGCGAATTTATCCATTGGATGTATTGCACCTTATTTCGGTTGTGCTGCGCCAGGTCCTTTGCGAATTTATGGTAACCAAAGTTTTCCACATTGGCGACCATGTATAAATAATCATGTTTTTCGGGATTCAAAACAGCTTCGATAGCTGAAATGTCCGGCATTGTGATGGGCCCTGGTGGCAGTCCGGCGTATTTGTAGGTATTATACCTTGAATCCAGTTCGAGGTCTTTGTACAAGACCCTTTTGACGACCGTATCGAAATTATGGGTGCGTTGCTTCAAGGCGTAGATCACTGTGGGATCGGCCTGTAAAGCCATATTCTGTCTCAATCTGTTCAAATATAGACCGGCAACCCTCGGGCGTTCATCTACCTTGGCCGTCTCCTTGTGCACTATCGATGCCAAAGTAACGGCTTGCGAAGGGGTCAGGCCTTGGGCTTTGGCTTTGGATATCCTGTCTTCCGTCCAGTATCTATTGTATTCCATAAGCATCCGGTCCCTGAACTTTTCGGCAGAGGTGTTCCAAAAAAATTCATAACTGTTTGGAAGGTACGGTATCAGTTCATTGGCCTCATCTAGCCCATTCTCACCTAGAAAATCGGGGTCTTTCATCGCTTTGAGCAATGCCAGGCTATCGGCTTCGATCTGAACGGCTATTCGGCCCGCTAAATTTTCCAATCGCTCCTGATTGTTGAAAGAAACATTGACGGGGATATTGTTGCTTCGCAGTGTATTGATGATCTCATTGTTGTTCATTCCCTTTCGTAGGGCATATTTCCCTGCTTTTACGTTCGTCGTATAACCCTTTCGCAACGCAAGTTGCCGAAAGGTGGCCATGTCTTTGAGATAGGGCTCGAGCAATAGGGAAACCTGTCCGAATTCGGCATGGGATGGGATATAAACGAACACTTCATCCGTTGTGAACCTGGTATTGGGCGAAAAGATGGCATGGTATACCTTATAGGTAAAAAAGCCGCCGGCCAAGAGGCCAAGGATCACTATGGCAAACAATATTTTTTTAAGGTACATGGCTAAGCGTGTATTTTTTGGAACAATATTTCATCTTTATAGGCTCCATTATGGAAAATCCAATCTTTTTTGATGCCCACTTCCCGAAAACCCATTTTTTTGAAGAGGTGCACGCTCGCTTGATTGTCTGCGCCCACATTCGCAAATATTTGACGCAGGTCCAATGAGGAAAAAGCATAGTCCAACAGAAGCGCTATCGCTTCAGATCCAACCCCTTTGTTCCGCTCATGGGTTTCCATCACAACGATCCCGATGCCCGCACGATGGTTTTTCGGATCAAAATCGAAAAGATCGATCAGCCCAACCATTGCGCCATCATGCTTGCAAATGGCCAATCTCAATTGCTTCACATCGTAGATATCCCTATGTGCATTGTCCAGATACTGCCTAAGCACATGTTTGGAGTAGGGGTTTATGGTACCGCTGACCTCCCAGATGTTCGGATCGTTTTCCAGTTGGTAAAGGAATTCCAGATCATCCGGTTCCAAAGCCCGTAGGTAAATATGCCTTCCCTTTAACCTTTCCATTCGATTTCCCCTTTAAAGACCATTTCGGCCGGACCGATCAGGTACACATTATTGTACCCTTTCGAATTTTCATTAAAACACACTTGAAGTTCCCCTCCCACGGCGTGCAATGCAATTTTATTCGATTGGGTTCTGTTCATTTGGTGCATGGCCAAGGCCACCGCGGTTACCCCGGTACCACAGGAAAGGGTTTCATCTTCCACCCCACGTTCATAGGTCCTTACCCTGTATGAATCCTTGTCGACAGCTTCAACAAAATTGATGTTGCATCCTTTTCTTCCATAAAGCCCATAACGCAGTTTGGCCCCTTCCGCGCGTACATCCATGTCTGCCAAGTTGGCCACCAATTGCACATGGTGCGGGGATCCCGTATCCAAGTAAAGATAGTTGGGCTTCTGTTTGATTTCCGTAACATCCTGCATCTTTAGGCTCACCCTTCCCCTGGCATCAAGACTCGCTTCATGAAGTCCATCAACGGCCCTGAAAACCGTACTTTCATCAATCATGCCCAACTGTTTGGCAAAAGCGACCAAACACCTGCCCCCATTGCCGCACATACTACCGGGGCGGCCATCCGAGTTGTAATAGACCATGCTGAAATCGACCTCGGGATCGGTTTCCAATAAAATCAAACCATCTGCCCCAATTCCAAAATGTCTATCACAAAGAAATGCAACAAGGGCCACATTCTTCTTAGGAAAGTGTTCATCGCGGTTGTCGATCATAATAAAATCGTTACCGGTACCGTGATATTTAAAAAAATGCAGCAACATAGGTCGATATGAAGTACAAAGATAGGATTTAATTTAAGGAAAAATTGACCGTTAAAAAGTCGTTAAACTCAAGAATCCCGCACGAAAATCGATTAATTTTACCGTTGTATCCTAAAATCAAATTCGACTATGAGAAAAATCGGCAGCTTAATTCTGGTCTCCATTTTTGCCGGCGCGGTAACTTTGGGGGCTTATAAATTCTTTTTTGAAAATACCCAACATACACTATTGCCCGCCGAGCCCGGGGCTGCTGTTTTTAACACCAGTCTTACCCCAACCTCTGCAAAAGGCGCGGGAATCAATGAAGTCGATTTTACCATTGCCGCAGAAAATACCGTCAACGCGGTTGTCCACGTAAAAAATGTGACCATAAATTCGGGTCCCAGAAGTTTGAGTGACTTTTTCTTCGGCTCACAATCCGAATCGAGACCCCAGATTGGCGTGGGATCGGGCGTGATCATTTCCTCTGACGGTTATATCGTTACAAACAACCATGTGGTTGCCAATGCCAGCCAGTTGCAGGTGACCCTCAATAACAACAAGAGTTATGAAGCGGACCTGGTGGGCACCGACCCCAATACCGATATTGCCTTGCTTAAAATCAATGTTGACGAAAAATTGCCATATCTGGCATTTGGCGATTCTGACAATACCAAAATCGGGGAATGGGTACTGGCCGTGGGGAACCCTTTCAATCTTACGTCCACGGTTACTGCTGGCATTATCAGTGCCAAGGCCCGAGATCTGGGAAGAAACCAATCGTTCATCCAAACCGATGCGGCAGTGAACCCGGGCAACAGTGGAGGCGCCCTTGTGAATACGAACGGTGATCTGGTGGGCATCAATACCGCGATTTCATCCCAAACGGGATCGTACGTCGGTTATTCATTTGCGGTACCGAGCAATATTGCAAAAAAAGTAGTAAACGACATCTTGGAATACGGCAATGTTTTAAAAGGAATTTTGGGAATCAGTACCCCACAGACCAACACCCCATACGCCAAAGAAAATGGTATCGATGAAATTGAAGGGGTATACATCAGTGAAATTCAGGAGGAATCGGGTGCGGAGGCTGCCAAATTGCAGGTGGGCGATGTCATTAAAATGATCGATGATGTAAAGATCAAACGCTTTCCGGATCTTACAGGGTATCTATCTGCCAAAAGACCAGGTGATGTGGTTGAGGTCACCGTGGCCCGCAATGGGGAAGAGCTTACCATGCCCGTAAAATTGACAGAGTTGCAAACCATTGACTTACCCGTGATGGGATTGACCGTAAAAAACCTTACCGAAAATGACCGTAAAATGTACAAGACCAAAAAAGGGGTGAAAATTGTGGGCGTCCCTGAAACCTATAGGGGCTATGGTCTTGAAAACAAAATTTTGATCTCCGTGGATGATGAAGATATCGATGACATTCAGGATGCCAAGGTACTCTTCGGTAAAATATCAAGATACGGCAAAACCAGCATTACCATGCTGAATGAAAAAGGGGAACGCGAAAGGTTGATCTTTCAATAAGGCCCTTCAACATAGAACAGGAACGCTCCAAAAGGGGCGTTTTTTTTTTTGCTCCCCAAAGAATCAATCATTTCTGTAATTTTACAATCGGCCCCCAGAAACAAAACCATTAACAATGTCACAGATCAGCACCTACGAAAAAGAATTGGCCTTCCAAGCAGACCGCAGAAAGGCGACTACCGAATTTATCAAAATCACCAGCGATTTATGGTACGACAAATCCATTGAGGTGGTATTGTTCAAGAATCAAGTGATCGATAAGAACGTGAGCGATATCATAAACCTACATGAGTATGCAGGCGCGTTCGTGCAAAAACCGATCTCAATTTTTGACTCTGTTGAAATACTTCGGGCCATCAACGATATGCAACTCCCCCCATCAAAATTGGATATCGGCAAATTGACCTATGAATACCATTCCGATGATAACGGCTATGAGGAGGTAAAGGGTTTTGTAATAGACAAGCTCAAAGGGGCCAATAAAAGTAAAATTTTGGAGCCGAGAGACGTAGTGCTGTTTGGTTTTGGAAGAATAGGCCGATTGGTAGCCCGTGAACTCATGGCCAAAACGGGTAAAGGGAACCAATTGCGATTAAGGGCCATCGTTACTCGGGGGCCCATTACAGAGGATATCCTCGAAAAACGAGCAAGTTTGTTGCGTACCGACTCTATCCATGGCAAGTTTATGGGTACCGTGAATGTAGACCTTGACAACATGGCGTTGGTCATCAACGGAACCACCGTATACGTCATGAGCGCAACGACTCCGGAAGAACCCGACTATTCGAAATTTGGAATTTCAGAAGCCTTGATCATCGATAATACCGGGGCATTCCGTGATCAGCGCCAACTTTCGCGACATCTCAAAGCAAAAGGGGTTTCAAAGGTTTTGCTCACCGCGCCCGGCAAAGGGATGCCGAACATCGTTCACGGGGTGAACCACAACGAATATGATCCCGATACAACGCACCTCTTTTCCGCCGCTTCCTGTACCACCAATGCGATCAGCCCGATTTTAAAAGTCATCGATGACTCCCTGGGTGTTGAAAAGGGTCATTTGGAAACGATACATGCCTACACCAACGACCAAAACCTCATGGACAATATGCATGGCAAGCATAGAAGGGGAAGGGCGGCCGCCTTGAACATGGTCATCACCGAAACCGGCGCCGGCGAGGCTGTTGCAGAAGCTTTGCCGGGTTTAAGGGGCAAATTGACATCAAATGCGATTCGCGTTCCGGTTCCCAATGGCTCTTTGGCCATCCTCAATTTACAGGTCAACAACAAAACCTCCATCGATGGGGTAAACACCATTTTAAAGAAATACGCATTGGAAGGAGATCTGGTGGAGCAAATCAAGTATTCCTTGAGCAAGGAAATCGTATCCTCCGATATTGTGGGCACCTCTGCCC
>JBATHI010000455.1:0-1624 GCA_049666645.1 Flavobacteriaceae bacterium
ACCGTAAGGAGCGCCTCTGGATAGGAACCAGAAATGGTATTTCCCTGAGGGGACCAGAAAATACGTTCCAGCAATATTATAGCGGCGGTGGCACACGTCCAAAAAAAACATTGGGCATCATTCGGCAAATTTACGAGGATTCGAAGGGCCGAATCTGGGTCGCCGACCATAAAAAAGGTCTGTTCAGATTGAATGAAGGTACCGGTTTTTTTGAACGGATTGAATTTCTATCAAATGCTGAAGACATCCCCGCAATGATCGAAGATGCAGAAGGCAGGCTCTGGGTCTCCCTGTGGGAAAGGGGCGTGTACCTATTGGATGCGGCTTCGGGCAACATCATCAAAAGGTTTGAAGAGGATAAAAGTGAACAACACTTGCTGACAAGCAACACCATATTTCTAATGTTCAAAGACTCCAAAGGCCAGATCTGGTTGGGCGATCCCCGTGATAATGACCAAGGATTATTTAAATATGTGGAGGAAAAGGAACAATTTCAACAGTATCGTTTTAAAGGCCAGGATACGCTATCGCTCAGCAGTAATGAAATACGCTTGATCACAGAGGACGATCTTGGCAGAATCTGGGTTGGCACAGACGGAGGGCTGAACCTATATGATGATGCTCAAGATAACTTCCTCAGAAATAAAGACCTCATTTCTCTGCCCAGTATCTCGAATTTCGCCAGGGACATCAACGGCAAAATGTGGTTTACTTCCTATAGCGGAGGCGGTCTGGCCCTTGTTGGTCCGGGGGTTAACGAAACGGAAATGTTCGGGGAAGATACCGGGTTGCTGCATAATGATATTCTAGTGAATCGCATTGGATTGCTTATGGACGATTTTGGGAAGCTATGGCTGCCTACCGAACGTGGGTTGTCCATTTTTGATATTGGGAACAAAACATTTTCCAGCTATTTTAAAAAGGATGGTTTTCAGGATTACGGAGGGATACGTACCACGCTTAAAACACATGATGGTGATCTCTGGATCGGGGGCGTTGAGGGCATCAACCATATCATACCGGGCAAGCTGGCCGTAAAGGACAGCACCCTCCCCAGCCTGGTCATTACACGGATGGGGATTATGGACAGTATTTATTCGGCAGCGGATGGCGATCTCTTTGATAAGTCGGTTCCCTATACAGATCACGTAACTCTGGCCCACACCCAAAGGGACCTGAGTTTTGAGTTTGTTGCCTTGCACTACTTAAGGCCAGAAGACAATCTGTATTCCTGGAAACTGGAACCTTACGACAACGAATGGTCCGAGCCGTCCAAAGAGCGCCGGGCCGCCTATACCAACCTTTCGCCCGGGGAGTATACGTTTCGGGTGAAAGGATCTAATGCCGATGGCGTCTGGAACGAGGAGGGTGCTGCCATTACCGTTATCATTGCCCCGCCTTGGTGGCTTACCTGGTGGGCCTATGGCCTCTATACCTTGTTGGCGGCGTACATAGGGTATCGCATCCATTTGGCACAAAAGAAAAGGACCATCCGAAAAGAAAGGGAAAAGGCCCGGGAAAAGGAACTGGAACAGGCCAAAGAAATCGAAAAAGCCTATGGGGAACTGAAAGCCACCCAGACCCAACTCATCCAGTCCGAAAAAATGGCCAGCCTGGGCGAGCT
>JBATHI010000456.1:0-4257 GCA_049666645.1 Flavobacteriaceae bacterium
CACCCCATTGGGCGCACATACGCCCAAACCCGTTACCACGACCCGCCTATCCATGGGCAGTGGCCTTCAACATTCCCGAGATTGCCCCCTTGCAAACGAGCTGGGATCGTTCATTATACATCGTTACATAGCATTTTAACTTGTTGAACCTAAAATATTCCTTTACAGAACGAACCATGACCTTTTCGCCCGGATATACCGGTAACAAAAAATCCATTTGCGTACTGCTCAGTCCAATCTGCAATTGGGTGGGTATTTCCTTTTCGATTCCCAGAAGGAAAATACCCAAAGTAACCAATCCGATTTGGGCACAGCATTCGGTCAAGATCACCCCGGGAGTGACTGGATTATCCTTAAAATGACCCTTGTAAAAGTCAAGTTCACGATGAAAGGTAAAATAGCCGACCGCACCTTCCCCGGTTACCTCCACTATTTCATCAACGAACAGGAAAGGTCTTTCAAAAGGCAAGAGGGCAAGGATATCTTCTTTTGTCAATAATTCGGTTTTTAGAAAGTTAATTAAAGGCATCATAACCACAACTGCTATAAACGGCCCTACTGAAGACTTTCCCCTCCATCGACTTTGATCACCGTTCCACTGATCCATCGGGCTTCATCGGTCGTGAGCAGGTATGCGACATTGGCGATATCCTCGGGGGTGGTCAATCTTCCCTGCGGATTCCGCGATTGGGCATTCTTTTTCAATAAGGCATGTCCGGGTATCATTTGAAATGATCTGGTATCCGTAATCCCCGCCTGGATGCAATTGGCCTTGATACCCATTGGGGCAAATTCCAAAGCGATATTCCTGGTGATGGCCTCTAAGGCAACCTTGGCCGCGGAGACAGCCGCATAATGCCTCCAGGCGCGACTGTTCCCTTCGCTGGTAAAGGAAATAATCCTGGTATCGACATCAAAAAGATTTAATTCACTTAAAGCTTTGGTCCAATCATAAAGACTTATTGCCATAGCTTCCAAGGTAATATGAAAATCTGAATTGGTCAAGCTTTTGCCATGGATCGTATGCATTGGCTTAAGATTCCCCTTGGCAATACTGTGCACCATCACTTTTATTCTGCCCTTGCTGCCTAAAAACGCCTTTATGGCTTCCAAGATTTCAGGTCGTTTATCAGAAGTCAAGGCATCCTTATTGAGCGCCAAAAGTCGGACACCACTTAAAGTAATGGTTTCAAATTCTTTGTTAATCGATTGCATGTCAATATTTCTATCCCTATGCAATATAATCAAATCAAAACCTTCGCGTGCGAGTTTCTTTGCGGTTGCCAGCCCCAAACCACTACTGCCGCCCAGCACCAGTGCGGTAGGTGGTTTCCTGCTTTTTTTATCGGTTTGCATTTCGGTTTTCATCTATTTTTGGACTTTGACCAAAACTTAATAACTTTTTTTCGAATGCGAATTACCATTCCAAAAGGATGCGCTGGGCAGAAAATCCTGGACCGAAACTGAGCATCAGCCCTTTATCGCCTGTTGGGATTTGCTTTTCCATAAACCTTTCAAGCACATAAAGCACGGTGGCACTGCTCATATTTCCATATAATCTAAGGATTTCCCTTGTATCGTCGATGTTTTTGCCCAATTTCCCAAAAAGTTCTTCAACGGTCTGCACAATTTTTTTTCCTCCCGGGTGAAATACCAAATGGTTTATCTCTGCGATGGCCGTGCCATGTCGTGCCAAAAACGGATGTACAATGTCGGAAAAATGTTCAGAAATGGTTTGGGGCACGGCGGGATCCAAAATCATTTTGAGTCCGTAATTGGTAAGGTCGAATCCCATCAAGTGGGTCGAGTCCTTAAAATGGTACATTTCCCCTGCCATAATTTTCGGCCCTTGGGCCCCTTCTTCCGAGGAGAGCAACACACAGGCCGCACCATCGCCGAAGATGGCCGCGCTCACCATATTGGCCATGGAATAATCGTTGAGCTGAAAAGTGGCCGTAGGGCTTTCGACCGCAACGATCGCCGCCCTTTTTCCAGGGTTAGACCTTAGAAAGTTTTGGGCATATATCAAAGCGGAGATTCCCGCGGCACAGCCCATTTCGGTTACCGGAAGCCTCACCACGTTTTGCCGCAATCCCATTTCGTTGATCAAATAGGCGTCCAAAGACGGGATCATGATACCGGTGCAGCTTACCGTGATCAAATAATCCAACGAATCGGCTTCCCATTGGAGCCCTTTCAACGCTTTTCCGAGCACCCGGGTTCCCAATAGTTTTATTTCCCTGACATAGATATTGTTCTTTTCTTCGAACGAAGTGGCCGTGAACACCTCCATGGGATCCATGATGCTATAACGTTTATCCACGGCGGCCCCCTCAAAGATTTTGATGACCTTTCTTCTAAAGCGTTTTTCCCTACCCTGAAGCCATAGTTCAACAAAAGGCAGTATTTCCTCGGTTTCCCTACAATATAGGGGCAATTCCTTGGCCACTGTCGAGATATGTATTTGATTCATAAGTTGCGGGGGTTTTGAGCTTGCATGATCCAAAGATATCTAAAGGCCCATTTCCAAACGATGCAATGATGAAAATTGGTCAATTGCTCAGAAAACCGAACAAAATCCTTCTTTTTGAAACCTTTGCGGATGGATATCAAGCCATCGATCCTTGCGGTTTCCGTCTTTAAAAATACCAAGGAGAATAATTGAAACAAATAGAACGCCCATCGGCTTCTATGCAGGTCATTGATCACGATCCCAATCCTGGCCAATTGGGTAAATTGCTTTAACAATACATTTAATTGAACATCGGTAAAATGATGAATCATAAGGGTCGTGGTCAAAATATCACAGTGCGTGTGAAACTTTTCCAGTTGGAGTACATCCTGTTGCAAAAATCTGATTTCAGGATAGTCGGCCAATGCTTTTTTGGCCAGAAGCAGCGCATCCACATTAAGATCGATACCGATCAAATCGACCGCTATTTTTTGACTTCTACAATAATTGGCGATTTCCTTGAGCATGGCACCATCGGCACAGCCCACGTCGATGATGGTGTATTTTTTCTGTGGATATGCCTCCATCAATCGGGCAACGGCATTTATGGTGATCCGGTTGCCCCCCAATATCCTGTTCACACGACTGATGTCACTTAAAACGGATTCCAGGGTAGATTCGTCTCCTAGGAAATCATCCATGATCTCCCGTTCGGTACTTCTTCCGGCCAATTTCCCTAACATAAAATAGGTTTTCCGTGGGTCTGTCCCACGATTTTTTGAAGCAACCAGTTCGACTGTGCGACAGTAGCCATGGCGATCTGCGAGAGTGTTGGATTGAGGAGCAATTTTTGCAGCCTCCTGCCCATCAACATTCTTTGGTTAAAATGAAGGTGCCATTGTGTTCGGTAATCATTTTCCATCCGCTCCCTCATGCCGTGCGTTGTTCCCAGATACAGGGATGCATTTTCGGCGGCCAATTTGGCACTGTGGATGGCCATGGCCATGCCGTTGCCGCATAAGGGATGGATCAAGCCGGCCGCATCCCCGCACATCAGCATATGGTTTTCGATGCAGGCCTTTGGTTCAAAAGAAATTTGGGCGATCGCCAATGGGGTCTCAAAAACCATCTTGGCTTTCCCTAAAAATTGGGATAGGAATGGGTTTTTTGAGATTATATTTATATTAAAGTCATCAATGTCTTTATACTTCTTAAAGTATTTATAATTAGCTAAATAGCAAAAATTAATATTTCCATTTTCTGTTTTTGAAAGCCCCCCGTACCCCCCTTCAAAATTATGCAAGGCCACGAGGTTATCGGGGAATTCGTCGAGCCGATAATGCGCCTTTACCCCTATCCACGGAGAAGATTGGGAGATGAACTTGCGGTCCATGTTTTTGTCGAGCACACTCCGCTTCCCGTAGGCGCCTATGACCACTTTTGATCGTGCCTTATCGGCTTCCGTTACCTGCACTTCAAAACGATCGTTTTCAAAGGTCACGGCCGTCACATTTTTGAATTCAAAATGAACGCCCAATGCTTTGGCCCTTTGGTATAGGAGATTGTCGAAGGCGTAACGACTGATGCCCTTTCCTCCCAATGGCAAAGGCACTTCGACGGATCTTCCTAAATGGCTGCTCAGCAGCAGGGTATTGATTTCTACTGCGCGGGCATCTGCCAGAAAAATACCAAGTTCATGAAGATAGGGAACGATCTCGTTGGAAACATATTCTCCACATACCTTATGGTTCGGGTAGTGGGCCTTCTCGAAAACGCAGACCGAATGGCCTTCCATAGCCATATGA
>JBATHI010000457.1:0-1987 GCA_049666645.1 Flavobacteriaceae bacterium
CCGTGTAACCGCTCGCGGTCACCAGTTCGCCCTGGTCGTTGCGCTGCAGCGAGCCATCGCGCGTGTAGGCGATCTCGCCGTCCGGCTTCAGCACCTGCAGAAAACCGCGGCCGTTGATCGCCACGTCGAGCGCGCCCTCCGTGTTCAGCACGCTGCCCTGCGTAAACAGTTTTTCCGTGGCAACGACACGCACGCCGGTGCCGAGCGACATGCCCGACGGCAGAAGAGTATCTTGCGAACTCGATCCACCGGGCTGCCGAACGTTTTGATACAGCAGGTCTTCGAACACCGCTCTGCCCTGCTTGAATCCCGTCGTATTGACGTTGGCAAGATTATTTGCCACCACCGCCATGCGTGTCTGTTGCGCATCCAACCCCGTCTTCGCTATCCATAATGCTTGTGTCATTGCTATCTCCTAACAGCAGCCCGGCATTAGCCGAGCTGCATTAATGAAGCTGCCGCATCGGCGTTTTCTTCCGATGTCTTGATCAGGTTGACCTGCATTTCGTATTGCCGCGCCAGCTCGATCATGTTGACCAGCGTCTTCGCGACGTTGACATTGCTGCCCTCCAGCGCGCCGCTGACGATGGAGACGCTGCCATCCGCATCGGCAACTTCGCCGTCCGGCAAATAGAACAGCCCGTCGACGCCTTTTTGCAGGCGCGCAGGATCCGGGTTTACGAGCTTGATGCGATCGGCGATCGTCAATGTCGACGCTCCCGAGCCGAGCGGCTGTACCGAGATCGTGCCGTCAATGCCGATGTACGAGGTAAAAGCGGGTGGCACGGCGACCGGCCCGCTGTTGCCCATCACCAGGTTGCCGGCGCCCGTGGTCAGGAGCCCGCCAGGATTGACGCGCAGATCGCCCGCGCGCGTGTAGGCTTCGCGGCCGTCACTGTTCTGCACGGCAATAAAGCCCGCACCGCGAATCGCGATATCAAAGTCAGCGCCGGTGTTCATGATCGCGCCCTGCGAAAGATCCGTGCCGTAGCTATCGACCACCGCATTGATACGCGACTCCACGCCTGGCCCGTCGACCGGTACCGAGCTGAACGCGTGCAGGTCAGCGCGGAACCCGGTCGTGGAAATATTCGCGAGGTTGGTGGTATTGATGGCCTGCGCGTATTCAGTCTGCTTGGCGCCGGTCATCGCGATGTAGATCATCTCATCCATGTTGCTGTCTCAGGGTCTGCCTTAGCGGATATTGATAACGGTTTGCGTGACGGTGTCGGCGGTCGAGATCATCTGCGCGTTCGCCTGGAAGTTGCGTTGCGCCGTGATCATCTGCACGAGTTGTGCAGTCAGATCGACATTGGACGATTCGAGTGCGCCGGACTGGATGTTGCCGAACGAGGCCGTACCGGCCTCGCCGAGCAGCGCGTCACCGGACTGGAACGATTCGCCCCAGGCGGTTTCGCCGAGCTGCTGCAGGCCCTGCGGGTTAATGAAGTTCGCCAGCGCCAGCTTGCCGAGCGAGGTGGACTGGCCGTTGGTGAAGCGCGCAAACACCACACCTTCACCGTCGACGCTCACACCCGTGAGACGGCCGGTCGTAAAACCGTCCTGGGAGAGCGAATTGACACCGAAGTTGTCGCCGAACTGCGTGGCCGTGCCGAAATCGAGCGACACGGTGATCGGATTTGCACCGGTACCCGGATTGTACGGCGCCAAGGGCATCAGGCCACCAGCCGGTGACAGCAGGCTGCCGTCGGGATTAAAGACGATCTGGCCTGCGCCCGCTACCGGATTGCCCGCGATCTCGATTTGCGTGTTCCAGGTATTCGGGTTGGCATCCTTGATGAAATACACGGTTGCGGTGTGCGCCGCGCCCAGTGAGTCGTACAGCGTGACCGAGGTCGTATGATTAAAGCTGCTCGGGTCCGCCGCATCGAACACCGGGTTGGCCGGCACCGGCGCATCGGCCGGCAGGTTGATACCGAACTCGGCCCGGGTTGAAGCCGACGGCGGATTCGCGCCGATGGTCAGT
>JBATHI010000458.1:0-19205 GCA_049666645.1 Flavobacteriaceae bacterium
TTATAGCCCTTGTCCTCCGGACCAAGTCCGTCGCCATGGCCGATGAAGAATAACTTGCCATTGATCGCGAACTGTTGGGGCCGATGGAATACCGGTATGTTGAGCTCTTCTTCGAAATACCCGTTCATCCAAAGGTCGTGGTTGCCGACAAAATAATAGATGGGGATTCCGGCATCCGATATTTCGGCCAATTTCCCCAAGGTACGTGTAAACCCTTTCGGGACCACGGTCTTGTATTCCATCCAAAAATCGAAAAGATCGCCCAATAGGAAGAGTGCCGCGGCGTCACTTTTTATGGTGTCGAGCCAGGCCACGAATTTTTTTTCGCGCGGCAGACTTTCCTTGAAGCTGGGCGCTCCCAGATGGTTGTCGCTTGCGAAATAAACTTTCTTTCCCGCAGGGATGTCGATCGATTGCATATGGCGATAAAGATAAGGAAAAAGCCCAGCGTGCCTTGCCCTAAAATATAAGCAAGGGCATTTTGGCCCTATCCCTTAAGGGTCAGGAATCATTGTCGGAGGCAAACCACTCCGCATAGGAGGTCTCCGTTTCTTGAAGTTTTAAGGAATGCAAACTGATGTTTTCCGGCAACCGGGCCTTGATCTTATTGGCGAAATCGACCACCATGTTCTCACTGGTAGGTTGGTAGTGGGCCAGGATCACCTTGTGGCCACGGTCGCTTAGTTCTTTGGCCAGCTCTACGTGGGGTGTATTTTTATTGAAGACCGTGGCATGGTCGAACTCATCCACAATTTCTTCCTTCACTATTTTCTTGAGGTCGCCAAAATCGATGACCATCCCCAATTTTACGTGCGTAGTATCTTCGATGGGCCGGCCTATAACGGTCACCGAAAGTTTGTAGCTGTGACCGTGCACGTTCCGGCACTTGCCATCATAGCCATACAGGGCATGGCCCGTTTCGAAACTGAACTGCTTGGTGATTCTGATGTTGCCCATATTTTCGATTTGCAGGGCAAAGGTAGGAATTCTTTAAAACGAAACCCTTCCCCATTAATGACTTTAGCCAAAGCATGGCCTATATAAAATCTATAAGTTGCCCATGAACTCAAGTGCTCTAAGGGCCGCTGTTCCCTCAAACCCCGATAAGGTTCATTATCTTTTAAATTTTCTTCTCGTGCGTACCCGATTGATAAAATAAATTACCAGCAGCAGAAGGGCCACGACCGGGAATACCATATTACCATTTAGGAAATCCAAAATTTTCATAGGCTATCTTTTAGGGTAGAACGCCAATATTCGGGAATCATTATTTTTTAAATCCACGGAGAGCCTTTTTAGTGAATTCTGAAAGCGCCAATTGTCCGGTGATGGCGGCCCTCTCGGTCAAGAGCTGGCCCCAATGTTCGGTGCCTTCCCATAAAACCTTTCTCCATGCCCTGAGCGCCATTGGGTGGTATGCGGCCAGCTCTGCCACATAGAATTCAAGGTCCTTGTCGAGGTCAGCCATTGTATCGTATACCTTGGAGAACAATCCCCTTTCCTGGGCCCAATAGGCATTTTTCCATGCCGTTGGCGACAGCGACAATTCGGAGAGTGCCGCTTTGCCCATTTTTCGTTCCACTGCCGGGGCAATCACCAGGGGAGCGATGCCGATGGTGAGTTCCGAGAGGCGAATCGCCGCGTCGACCGAAGCAAAAACGTAGTCGCAGGCCGCTGCCAACCCTACACCGCCGCCCACCGTTTTGCCCTGTACCCTGCCAACAATGACCTTATTGCAATTGCGCATGGCATTGATGACATTGGCAAATCCGTTGAAAAACAGTTTCCCCTGATCGAAATTTTCGATGGCCAACAATTCATCAAAGGAGGCCCCGCCACAAAAAGCCCTGTCGCCTTCCGACCGAAGTACGATGACATTGATGGCCTCATTTTCGGAAAGCCGTTCAAATTCAGCGGTCAGCCGGTCAAGAAGTTCGGCCACAAAGGAATTTCCCGCCGGATGTCCGAATTCCAAAAAGGCCGTTTTGCCCACAATTTTGGTGTAGAGGCTTCCATTTTCCCTATCGGTACCCATCTATTCTTGTTTTGTCCAAAATTAAACGTTTTGCACGAGCGGCCGAAACTTTCTCCTGAACTTCCATACCAGGGCGCCGGCCCTTATCGACATCCAAACGGTAAAGGCGGCCCAGATCCCATACAGTTGCCAATCTAAGTATTTGCCCAGATAGATGACGGGCACAAACCCCAAAAAAGTGGCGGTGAGCAACAGGTTCCTTAAAAACTTCATTTCGCCCAATCCTTTGAAAAGGCCATCCAAAACAAAGGCGACCGTGTTGATCGGGAGGGCCAGCAAGAGGATAAAAAAGATACTCCCAAAACTTTGCAGCACCAGTTGATCATGGGAGAACAGCCTACCGACCTGACCATATAGCAATGCGCCGCCAAGGATCATCATAAGGCTTACCCCCAAACCATAGACCACGATCTTTTTGGCGAGTTCCCAGAGGGCGCCATAATCCTTCGCCCCCAAAAGCCGTCCCCCCATGACATTGCCGGCGGTACCGTACCCATCGATAAAAAAGGCAGCGAACAGCCAAAGATTGATGGCTATGGTATGGGCACCGATGTAGTGGTCGCCCAATCCGGTGGCCTCCCTGACCGAAAGTACCAGAGCGGTGTTCAAGGCAAAGGAGCGCACAAAAAGATTGAGGCTCATGCCCACGAGTCGTCCCAACTCGGGGTGCAGGCGGCCCTGAAGCCTTAAACTGATATCGGTTTTGCGTAGCAACAGAACAAAGGCCATCACCGCCATCACGGTTTGGGCTATAAGGCTCGCCCAGGCGGCCCCTTCCAAATAAAGGGCGGGCACCAATCCATCGATGCCATATACCAGGGCAAAGTCCAGGCCCACATTGAGCAAGGCGCCCGTAATGGCGATCACCATGGGCCAAAAGGTGTTCTGGAGCCCTTTAAAAATCCCAAAAATGGCAAAGGTGAACAGGCTCAATGGAAATCCCCAGATGCGTATCCGGTAGTAGGAAATACAATAGTCGAGAATTTTACCGGAAGCCTTCATCATCACGAAAATTTCCTCGATAAAGAAGACCGTCGAGAACAGGACCACAAAGCTCAATGCGATGTTCAAGGCAATGGCTTGGGCCGGCAGGGAGCGCACCTCTTCCAGTCGGCCTGCCCCGAGGTATTGCGACATGATGGCCGAAATCGCGCTCTGGGTCTGGCCAAGTATCCAGATCAACATGGAAAGGAACGAGCCCACGATGCCTGCCGCGGCCAACGATTCGAGTCCGTTTACTGGAATATTGCCGACGATGGCGGTATCGGTCAAGGAGAGCACAGGTTCCGCAATACCGGCTATGGTCGCCGGAATGGCAATTCTGTTGATGTTCCTAAAAGAGATGGCCGTTTTCAATAAATTTGCGATTATAGCAGCAATTCATAACAATGGAACGGGTGTTCGCTCTGTTTGGGAAAGTAAATATCACCCAATCTTTGATAGCCACGTGATTCGTAAAAAACCTGGTTTCTGCGGTTTTGACTAAAGGTGTCGAGGCGCACCGAAGTATAGCCCTTATCCCTGGCGTAGCGCTCTGCGAAATCCATCATGCGCTGGGCATAACCTTTGCCTTGGTGTTCGGGCAGGATGGCAAGCCGATGGATATAAATGTTGTTGTGGTTCGGACTGAGCCATGAAACGGGAAGATATTCTTGGTCCATTTTGTTGGAAATCACCACGGTGCCTACAATTTGGCCATCGACGATCAGCACATGGAGCGATTTTTCCTTTACATCTTTTTCAAATGCCGATCGCGATGGATAGTGTTCGTTCCATTGATAAATTCCCTTTTCGATCATGGCTTCCGCACAGGCTTTGGTCAACTTTAAAATATCCGGTATTTCCGATATCTTTGCCCTTCGAATCATCGACACATAAAATTAAGTTGTAAATTTAGGGTATAATTCGACAAGTGTAGGCCTTGAAACGCCATTGAAAGCCGAGAGGGCATTGCTATGATCAATTGTCGCATGACCGCTGACCAATACTATAAATAATTTTTTACCAATGAAAAACATTCTCGTTCCTATTGGCTCCAATCCCGAATCGCATGCCACGCTGCAATATGCGGTCGATTTCGCAAAAGCCTTTTCCAGTACCATTTATGTGATGGAAGTGTTCAGCGTAAGTCCAAAGGCCGGTAGTTTGGCCAATATCACTGAAATCATATCGGAAAGCAGCAAGGAACATATGAAGGAGGTAATCGATAAGATTGACGCCAAGGATGTTCCCATAAAAATAGCGACCTATAAAGGTGATATTGTTGACGGACTGAAGGAAATAGACAGGGAATTGGGTATCGATCTGATTATCATGTCGCCACGGAGCAATGATATTCAGGAGGAACTCTATCTGGGCTATACCTCCGGGAAAATCATCAAAAGAACCAATATCCCTACCTTGATCGTGCCAAAAGGCACCACCCTCACCCCATTGCGCCAAATATTGACCGCTTTTAAGTCGGGGGTTTTGAAACGATCGCGTATTTTAAATCCGTTGATCGATATCAAAAAAAAATTTGGTGCCGAGGTGAACCTGCTTTTGGTGAAAACACCTGGCTATACAGACGATGACCTAAAGATCGATACCGCCCTGATGGACATCAGCACCAGGCTCACCATATCGGAAAACCCCACCACCTATTTGGGGGTATTGGAGCACTTCCAGGCACACCATCCCGATCTGCTCTGTGTTTTTCGAAGAAAGCGGGGATTTTTCAATAAACTTTGGGAAAAGGACACCATTTTAAAATCGGAATTCTACTTGCCCATTCCCGTTTTGGTGCTCAGTGTCAAGAAAGATTGATCAGGACTTTGATACTTTCCCAAAAAGTATTTCCTTTGCGGTCTGAATTTTTGGGGGATTAGCTCAGCTGGCTAGAGCGCTTGCCTGGCAGGCAAGAGGTCACCGGTTCGACTCCGGTATTCTCCACATCAAGCGCAACGAAGCGCAAAGCTTGAAACAGGAAACAGCCCATCAAATTTATTTGAATGGGCTTTGTTGTTTTTAAGCTTCTGTGGCCCCGGGTCACGGTCCCCTGCATTTGCAGGACTGGAGATGTTTCGGAGCAGCGTAGCTACCCTGGTATTCTCCATCAAGTTTTATAGGGCTTCAAGAGTTTTTGACTTTTGAAGCTTTTTTCATTTGCACGCAATTTGCACGCAAAACTGGTTTTTAATTAAGCTGGGTATTATTTGATACATTTTGGTTTATTTTGATAATTCTTTATGGGTAGGAGGGTGCTTTTTGGAAAAAGTAATATATCAATTGGGTGCTCTAACCTCATTATGGAACTAAGGGATCTAAATCCCATAAAAGTTCAATTAAGGAAACTACTAAGAGAGTCCAAGGACGGTTTACGTAATTATGAGGTATCCACCTGTCAGAATCGCACCTGTCAGTCCGAAAACAACAGAAAGAAGTCCTAATATTTTAAGTGGTGTAATTCCTTTCAATGTGTCTTTTTATATGCTTGCCAACGATTTGTGTATGAAATGTGGGGCTTTATGCAAACGTATTTGTCTGCCGAGTAGGATGTTTATTGAAAACACGAAACTCTCCTAAACTCTTATCTGCCCTATATTTTCATACGCTTTGTTGTGCGTTAGTTGTTTCTTTTTCTTCTAATTTTCCAATGTTAATACTACATTTCCTTTCTTGCGTCCAGATTCTACATATTTGTGTGCCTCAACAACTTGTTCCAATGGAAATCTTTTGTCAATTAGCGATCTTAACTTTCCCTCTTCTATTAATTCTTTCAGGAATACTAAATCTTCACGTTTAGCGCTCGCAAACTGTGAAACTACTTTTTTATCTGTAACCATTGAAGTCCATAGCCCTCGAACCATCTGTGATAAACCACTTGGATTAGCCAACAAATAGTATCCATTTTGTTTTAGCGATTTTATACAGCGAGCGTATGATTGCTTGCCTACAAGATCAAAAATAACATCATAGGTCTCCCCACTTTTAGCAAAATCTTCCCGAGAGTAATCAATTACACGGTCAGCACCTATGGAACGTAACATTTCCAGTTTCCCTATACTATCTACGGCTGTAATTTCAGCTCCAAAATGTTTGGCAAGTTGTACGGCAATGGTACCAATGCCACCACCAGCACCATTAACCAGTACCTTTTGTCCTTTTTGGATAGGTGCTTTTCTCAAGAAATGTAGGGCATCGAGTCCTAAAGGAACAGCAGCAGCTTCTTCATAGGTCATATTGCTGGGTTTTAGTGCGATTGCTTCTTGATCAGGTAAGCAGATATACTCTGCATAAGCGCCAAAACGGGGGCCACTACAGGCAAAAACAGAGTCTCCTTCTTTAAATATCTTTACAGCACTGCCCACTGTTTCAACTTCACCAGCCAGATAAGCCCCCAGTATTTTTTTCCTTGGTCTTATCAGGCCAAAATAGAGTCTTACGAGAAGCCAGATTAGATTTGGGATTTGGGGACTTCGAAGCTCGCAGTCTCCGGCATTTACCGCTACTGCTCGTAGTCGAATCAACACCTCATTATTCTTGGGCGTAGGTTTTGCTACCTCTTGGAGATGAAGCACATCAGGTGGTCCATATCTGGTGTATACAATTGCTTTCAAATCTCAAAATTCGTTTTTCAATGACGCACAATGTGTTCTATGCGCATAAAAATAACCCTTTATCCCAATATTCTTTAGGATATATGAAGGGTTTTTCCTGTGTAAAACAGCGGTGATCCTTAAGGCCCCATGGCATTAAAAAACTTAAGGCTGTCCTTCACATGCGCTTGCCAATAGGCCCATTGGTGCCCTCCCTCAAATTCTTCATAAGCATGCGGTATCCCCGCTTTTTTCAGTTGGGCATGCAATTTTCGGTTGTATTCGAGCAGTTGGTCTTGCTTCCCGCAATCGAAGCGCAAGGGGGGCAGGTTACCTTGGGCGCATTGTACCAGGTCCCAGATGCCTTCGTTCCTGGCCCCGTGGGCGATCAGTACTTCGACCGGCTCTTCCACGAACAGCTTCATCTGGTCGAAATGGGTCATGGCCGAATGGGCCGAGACCGCCTTAAAACGATCCCCATATTTGATGCCCAGCCTCAAGGCGCCATACCCGCCCATCGAAAGTCCGGCGATGAACCTTGACGACCTATCGGTGACTGCTTCAATATGCTCGATCACCGCCGTGGGCACATCGTCGACGATCCAGCGCTCAAAGTCGAGTCCATGGTGCGCCGTATAGCCCGATCCGTCGCCCCAAAGGCCATCCGAGGGCATGGCGATCGCCATGGGAGCAATGGCTGTCGAACGGATCATGTCGAGGGCCGTACGGTGCACCCCCCCGTTCAAGGCCCAAGACCAGGAACTGCCGTATACGCCGTGCAAGAGAATCACCAGGGGGATATCCTTTAAATCGTTTCCGGGGGGCACAAAAACGCAAATATCGCCGCGGCCTTTCAGATGATCGGTTTTTAGGGTGATGAACCTCAAATGCTCGCTCTCGAATTCCGGATTTGAGATTTTGGTGGTTCTGAATTTGGAGGTCATGGTGCAGTGCTGTTTTGATCAAAGGTGATCACCCCTTTGGCGTTTTTTCCGGAAAGCATATCGTCGAAGGCCTGCCGTACATTTTCCAAGGTATAGGTCCTGGTCACCATTTCATCCAATTTCATTTCGCCGGCCTCATAGTAGCGGACGATCTGGGGGAAGTCGATGCCGGGGTTGCAGCCGCCATAGAGCGGGTTCAGGTACACTTTGTCCCATTCGAAGAGGTTCATGTCGACCGCGATGACCTGTTCCACCCCGCTCACCTGAATCGCCGTACCGGCGTTCCTGACCATGGCCAAAGGGGCCACCCCCAATTCAGGGACGGCGGTGCATTCGAACGCATAGTCGGCCCCACGGCCCTGAGTCAGTTTTTTGACCTTTTTGGCGGCCTCCAGCAGGCCTTTGTCGTCTTTGTGCGCCTTGATGATATGGGTGGCCCCAAAGTCTTTCGACATCGCCAGTCGGCCCTCATTGATATCGATGGCAATGATTATCCCGGCCCTGGCGATCCTGGCCCCCTGTACCACGCTGAGGCCTACCCCGCCCACACCCAAAACCACTACCGAACTCCCCGCTTTCACCTTGGCCGAGTTGATTACGGAACCATAGCCCGTCATCACCCCACAACTGATGATGCTGGCCGAGGCAAAGGAAAGGGTCGGGGAAGCGTTCTTGACCACCGCAGACGCTTTGACCAGGGTATATTCCGACAGGGTGCCCAGGTTGAACGACCGCTCAATGGGCCTGCCCTGCCAAAGGGTCCCTTCCAAATGGGCGTGGCCCTTGGTATAACCGTTGCTGCCGGCGATGACCGGAGAGTTTTGTTCGCAGAGGTGCCGATTTCCCAGCAGACATTGAAAACATTGGCCACAGGGCGTGGCCCAATTCAGGATCACCGAATCGCCTACCTTCACATGGGTAACGCGGCCCCCTATGGCAGCGACAAGGCCCGCCCCTTCATGGCCCATCACCAAGGGCTTTCCCCAATACAACGAATCATGGTCGGTGTGGCAGAGGCCCGCCGCTTTGATCGCGACCAATACTTCATCCTCAAGGGGTTCATGAACGACGATGTCACCCACCTCAAAACCTCCTTTGCCATTTGCTATGGCTGCCCTGCACTTTTTACCCATACTTAGAAAATAAAAAATTTGCGATAGGGGGTTCTTGAAAGATACCAAATTTGATTTATCCGATCACACTTTGCGGTGCCGAACTAGCGATAAATTAATACACTCGGCTACCGTGGTTCGGTCGTCATGTGGAGGCGTTGACTTTTGGGAAAAGTATAACAAGCTTCATTTTTATCCTTTGGGTCGGGGAATTATCTTTATGAAAACTTATCACTATGGATTTAAAAGACAAAGTAGCCTATATCACGGGAGGTTCCAAGGGCATTGGCCTTGGCGTTGCCAAGAAATTGTTGGATGCGGGAATGCGGGTGGCCATTAGTGGCAGAACCCTTAAAACGGTGGAAAAGGCGGCTTCGTCTTTGGGGAACGACGGCAGGGTGATGGCACTGCAATCGGATGTTTCAAAACATGGCGACGAACGGCAGGCCGTAAAACGAATCCTTGAAAAATGGGGGCAACTGGATGTGGTATTGGCCAATGCCGGGGTGGGCCATTTTGCCCCGATCGATGAAATGACGGAAGCACATTGGCACCAAATGGTTGACACCAACCTCAATGGCGTGTTCCATACCTTAAAGGCAAGTGTCGAGGCTCTTAAAAAATCGAAGGGCTATTATATTACCTTGGCCAGTTTGGCGGGGACCAACTTTTTTGCATCCGGGGCAGGATACAATGCCACGAAATTCGGGGTGGTAGGTTTTACCCAGGCGGCGATGTTGGATCTTAGAAAGTTCGACATCAAGGTGTCGACCATCATGCCCGGTTCGGTCGCGACCCATTTCAACGACCACGAGCCCGACGAAAGGGATGCATGGAAGATACAACCCGAAGATATTGGGGATTTAGTGCTGGATCTGTTAAAAATCAACCCACGAACCTTGCCCAGCAAGATCGAGGTACGCCCTACACGACCTGATTTGAAATAGAGCTATGTGTCCTTTTCCTTGAAGGGAAGATCGGGATTGCAGATTTCGGCGATCAAGTTAAAAAGTTGTGGCATAAATGCGGCCAAGGTCTCGGGGCCGATCAAACTTTCTTTTTTGGCACCTTGGCCCGACTTGTCTTTTTTGGCAAATTTTAAAAGTCCCGATTGTAACCCCTTGAAAGAGATGATTCCCGCCTCCATACCAACCACTTTGGTTTTTGCATGGTACATGGCGGCATAGCAGAGCAACTGAAAGCCCTTACTATGGGCATAATCTTCGACAATGGAAGGCCAATCCACGATTTCGACATTTTTTGTTTCGACCTTGCCCGTTTTATAGTCGATGATGCGCAAAGTGCCATCTTTGCTGTCGATACGGTCCAATTTTCCCTTTAAGGCAACTGGAAAGGGAATCCCCGGAACATCCAAAGCCATCCTCAATTTTTGCTCCAGGCCGAGGATCTTTATGTCGTGGCGTTCGACTTCCCCTATTTCCCCGTCGATAAAATTTTCCACATAGCGCACCAAAACGTTGAAGGCCAACAGGTTTTTGCCCTTCTCCATGTCGCCGCCCATCATACTTTTGGCAAAATTCAGTGCCACTACCTCCTTGACCTCCGATTTCGCTTTCAGGAGCCCTTCCTTGCTCAGTGGGCTTCCGATAAATGGGGTATAAAGGGTTTCCAGGCTATCGTGCACAATGGTACCGAAGGTATTCGCGGCGACTGTTTCCTCTACCTCCGTCACGTCCTCTATTTTTAAAAGGTTCCTTTGATAAAAGGAGATGGGATCCATGATATAATTGCTCAGGGAACTGGGCGAAAAGCCTTCCATCGCATGGTTTTTGATCAGTTCCATCAGACCTTCATCCTTCTCGATCACTTCCCCCTTGAAGATCGTTGGCGATAAAAGCGGTGCTGCGATGCGTTCGGTGATATCGTTTTTTTTGTTTTCATCGCTCAACAGCTGGCGGATCAATCTGCTCATTTCCCCACCCTCCAAAACATCGGGCTCGGTATTGTAAAGCAAGTAGATGTTTTTGGCCCTTTGCAGCAAGCGGTAAAAATGGTAGGTGTAGATGGCATCTTTTTCTTTATAGGTCGGCAACCCAAAGTATTTTTTTAGATCGAAGGGGATAAAAGAGTTGTTCGATTTTCCTGAGGGGAGAATGCCTTCGTTCACCGAAGTGAGGATGATGGTTTCAAAATCGAGGTTGCGGCTTTCAAGCATGCCCATGATCTGTAAGCCTTGCAAAGGCTCCCCTTTAAAATCGAGGGTTTCGGTAGACAGCAATTCATTGTACAGACTGGAAAGCGATTTTACATCATCGATAAAAGGATGTGCGGCAATCAAATTCAGCAATTGATTGAAGAGCCTGTGAAAACGGTAAAGATATTCCAGGGAAAGTGCATCGGTCTTTCGCGATGTCTTTTCTTTCAACCTAAGGATAAGTGCCAAACAGCGTTCGACAATGTCTTTCGGCCCCTTGTGGTCGTCAACGAACAACAGCTCTATCGCAGCATCATTTTTTGTGATCGTTCTCATGGATCGGGCCCTGATATAGGTATGGTTGTTTTTTCTGATCTCTTCGGCCAATAGCTTGGCCTGGTTGACGGGTTCATCGGCCCATAGCACATTCAGATAGGGGTGCGATAAAAAGCCCAGCAGCGGTTGATGGAACCAACCCTGTGTATCTTTATTGATATATAGACGGAAGAATTGGGTAAATAAACTGGCCAATGGTGTTTTTGCAAGGGGCAGGCCCATGGTGATGTTCACTTCGGAAACCGTTTCGGGTATGGAATTCAGGAGGGGATTCAACAAAGATTCATCCCCGAGCACCACTGCAGTGGTCTTTAAGGGGTCTCCCTCGGCGCGCTGTAGCTGCTTCAACAGCTTGCCGACATATTTGGCCTGGGAAATATTGCCCGGCACCCCGATCACCTCAATCCGTTTTTCTTTCAGATAATGATGCCCCAAGCCTTTTAGGGGCTGGTTTTTAAGCGAAGGCCATGTCTTTTGATGTTGTCTGATAAAAAATCCGGCATCATGGATAGGGTCATCCAAAAAATAGGGATCAATGTCCCAATAGATCGTTGATGGGGTTTCGGCCAAGAGGGTTTGTATGAGCTGTTTTTCGGCATTGTTGAGGGCATTGAAGCCGATAAAGACATGTGCCTGGGCCTTATTTTCTTCGAGATAGGATTGCAGCTTGGTGTTGGCTTCGCGATACACCAGGCCTTGGGTTCCCATGCCATTGGCCAGTAAAGACCTATTGAAATGATGATAGAGGGTTTCCAGATTGTTCCAGAACGACAGGTAATTTTCCATCATTTGGGTCTTTTTGGCTTCAGGCGACCAGATGTTCATTTCCTGAACGGCTCCTAGGTTGGAAAACAATTTTTTGGGGTCGATCAGGTACCGATCGATTTCGTTAAAGTCTTGAAGCAAGGTTTGGCCCCATAAGGAAAAGGAATGGAAACTTTCTTTTTCGCCTTTTGTGTATTCGGAATAAGTCTGGTAAAGCGCAAAAAGCTGCTCGGTGTTGGTGGCATAGTGAAGAACAGCAACATGCGATACAAATTCTTCAATACTGAATATGGTGGGGGCAAAGATGGTTTTATCTGCCGATTTCGAAATGGCCCGGCGCATGAACGTACCGGCCCTTTTACTGGGGAGGACGAAAAAAAGTGCTTCCAAAGATCCATATTTCCTTGATGCTTCGGTGACCACTTCTTCTAAAAAACTGCGCATGGGCAAAAATAAAAAAAGCCCTGACGCAATCGCCAGGGCTTTATGATTATTTGGAGTGGATCAGAAAATTACTTTTTCAAGTTGATTTCCACCCTTCTGTTCTCTGTCCTACCTTTAGAGGTTTTATTATCAGCGATTGGTCGGTCTTCACCGTAACCAATAGCGGTCAATCTTGCAGCACTTACTCCTTCTTTGATCAAGAAATCTCTCACAGAGTTGGCACGTTTTTCGGAAAGTGATTGGTTCAAACTAGCACTTCCTACGCTATCGGTATGACCCTCAACTGTAAAGTTAGAGTTTGGATATTCATTCAAAATTCTGATGATATCAACAAATACCGATACTGATTCTGTTTTCAAACTGGCTTTCCCGGTGTCGAACAAAATGGTTCTTGCATAGTCGTTCAATTGTTTCTGAACTTCTTCGGTAACTTCAGGACATCCATTGTTTGCCACTGTACCGGCAACATCCGGGCACTGGTCATCTTTATCCAATACACCGTCACCGTCTTTATCTTGGTAAGGGCATCCTTGGTTGGCAGCAGGGCCAGCTTCGTTTGGACAAGCATCGTCTTTATCGGCAACACCATCGCCATCAGCATCTGGGCAACCAGCCAAACTGGCCAAACCGGCTTCGCTTGGGCAAGCGTCATCCTTATCGGCAACACCATCGCCATCGGCATCTGGACAACCGTTCATTTCTTTAGATCCGGCTTCGTTGGGGCAGCTATCCTTGCTGTCTTCGATACCATCACCGTCAGAATCGGGACATCCGTTGAAAGCTTCCAATCCGGCAACTTCCGGACAAGCATCGTCTTTATCATAGATGCCGTCGCCATCTGTGTCGGTTCCGCCAAACTTGACAGCTATACCGGCCAAATGTTGAAAGTGCTTCACGCCGTAATCTTCAAAGGCATGCTTATAGTTGGATTGAAGGGTAAGACCAACGTTTTCTGTAAACCAGAAGTTGATACCCAATCCACCGTTGGCAGTTCCTGCACCGATACCTTCGATCCAAGTATAACCTCCGCCCACTTCGATAAAAGGATCGATAGCGGCGTTCTTTATGAAAGAATATTTAATGGTACCATCGATTGCATAGTGGGAAAGATCATCAACCTTGGTATCGCCTATTTTATTTATTTTATTCAAAGATCCTCTTGCTCCAAATGAAAAACCGCTACCTACATATTTGGATAACCCAATATAGGATATGGAAGGAACGATGTTCCAATGGTCATTTACATTGAAGAATTCATTACCGAAAGAACTTCCATCACCAGTAGGATATGTGTCTATGGCATTTACCCCAAAACTAACCTGCCAAGGGTTATTCATGTCTTGAGCCTGTATGCTGTTATAACCTACAAAAAGCAGGGCAGCAATTAATAATTTGCTAAGATGTTTCATGTTCAAAATTTTAAGTTTAAGTGTTTATTAGGCGCAAATGTAAGTTGTTAATTATTATTAACAAAATCAAATGTTTATTTTTTTTACTGCATTTAAGGTGGAAAACCTTGCATTTAAACGATATTTAGCTCCTTTCCTACCTCTGTGAAGGCTGCGATGGCCTTGTCGAGATGCGCTATGGTATGGGCGGCGGACAGTTGTACACGAATCCTAGCCTTTCCTTTGGGCACCACCGGATAGAAGAAACCGATGACATAAATACCCTTCCGCAACAAGCGGTTTGCCATCTCCTGGGAGAGTTTGGCATCATAAAGCATTACCGGCACAATGGCCGATTCACCGTCTATGATATCGAAACCGGCCTTTTTTATTCCATTTTTGAAGTAGGCGGTATTGGTCTCGAGCCGGTCTCTAAGGGAAGTATCGTTCCCGAGCATATCGAAAACCTTGATGGAAGCCCCCACTATGGCTGGCGCCAAGGAATTGGAGAAAAGGTATGGCCTGGAACGTTGGCGCAAAATTTCTATGATTTCCTTTTTCCCTGTCGTGTAGCCGCCCATAGCTCCGCCTAGCGCCTTCCCCAAGGTGCCTGTGATGATGTCGACACGGCCCATAGTGCCTTTTTCCTCAAGGGTGCCCCTTCCCGTTTTTCCGATGAACCCGGCAGCATGGCATTCATCGACCATGACCATGGCGTCATATTGTTCCGAGAGTTTACAGATCTTGTCGAGTGGTGCCAGAAGGCCATCCATGGAAAAGACCCCGTCGGTCACGATGATCTTGAATCGGGCCCCGTCGGCATCGGCCTGTTTTAGTTGTACTTCGAGATCGCCCATATCACTATTTGCATAGCGATAGCGTTTGGCCTTGCACAAACGAACCCCGTCGATGATGGAGGCATGGTTGAGGGCATCGGAAATAATGGCATCTTCAGGTCCCAACAAGGGCTCGAAGACCCCACCATTGGCATCGAACGCCGCTGCATATAATATGGTATCGTCCGTACCGTAGAAATCTGCGATCTTTTGTTCCAGTTCTTTATGGATGTCCTGGGTGCCGCAAATAAAGCGCACCGACGACATACCGAAACCATGGGAATCCAAGGTGTCTTTTGCTGCCTTTACCACTTCCGGGTGTGCCGACAGGCCCAAATAGTTGTTCGCGCAAAAATTGATGACCTCTTCCCCGGTTGAAATCCGGATTACCGCATCCTGTGGCGTTGTAATGATACGTTCGGACTTGTAAAGGCCGTCTTCCTTTATTTGTTCCAATTCCTTCTGTAGATGTGTTTGAATCTTTCCGTACATAATTTGTGTTATATGGTTTCTAAAATGATATCATCATTAATATAGACGACGATCTTGTTTTCAACAAGGTAACCCATTTCCTCCAAGGCTTTGCCGTAGCGGTTGATTTGTGAGGCATGGTCTGCCTTCCTTTGCCCGGTTTTATAATCGATGACGGTCGCCCTTCGGTCTTGGATCACAACGCGGTCGGGCCTTAAGAGGGTTCCGTTCTCCGCAATGATATCTTTCTCATTTTTTACGAGGTTCCCATCCTTGAAATAAGGCTGCAAATCGGGATGCCGAACAATTTCAACGATGACATTGCGTATCGGTTCCACTTCGCTGTTGGAGAGGTCGCCCAATCTGACTATCTCGTTCAAGGCATGGTCCACATCTTCCTCGGTATTGATCATTCCCATGGCAAAGTGGATGAGGTTTCCCTTGAACAGCGCAGTGCCCTTATCGGTGTCCCATAGATTCCCGGAAGCCGTTACGATCTTAAATGTGGGCATTGCTTTATTGGTATAGGTGTATGGGATCGATTCCTGTATGGGATGGGATTTTGGCTCCGCAGCCCCTAGTTCCCCGAATTCATAGACTTGCTTGGCAGCGTCCCACAATCCTGCCTGCATCAAATAATGAATGAAGAGGCCGGAGTAATAGTCGGTATTGTGTTGTCCGTTCTGGTCGATCTGTTTGTCGGTAAGGATGAATAAGGCCTTTTCGGCTCGTGTCAAAGCCACGTATAACAAATTAAAGGCATCGAGTTCCATTTTTTGTTCCTCCTCCAGGTAGCGCTCCGCCGCGATGGTGCCGTATCGGGCAACCTCTTTTTTTTCATTCAACAACAATTCTTCAAAACCAAGATAATTTTCCTTCGGAACGGGCATCCACATTTTTTTATCCCTCCGGCTATAAATGTGTTCATTTGCAAAAGGAAATATCACAATTGGAAATTCAAGTCCTTTTGCCTTGTGCACGGTCATGATCTGCACTGCGTCGGTTCGTTCTGGCGCACTGATTCCCAATTTGTCTTTTTGCCTTTCCCAAAAATCCAAAAAAATCTGGATATTGCTGCCCTCCTTATTTTCGACCCCCAGAACGGCGTCCATAAAATAAATGATATAGGCATCGGTATCCTCGGCCAGGGCGAATTGTTTGATGGCCATTTCGAGGCCGTCATATACCGAGCACTGATGTAAGGCGGACAAGTCAAATGCATAATCGTTTGTAAGCAGTATTTCCAATTGATCGAGATGGTCATGGATGAAGCGATGTTTCTGGGGCTTGGATGCCGATAAATAGGTAAGTATCCGAAAACTGGCGGCCCGATCGTCGGGCTGGTTGGCATATTGCAGGAGATCGACCAGGAACCTCACTTTGTCGCTGCTGTTCAGCAAGAGGCTTTCTGTAGAGATCACAGGTATCGATTGCTGGGTTAGGGTATTGGCCAAAACCAAACCATCGGCATTTTTGCGCACCAAAATACCGATATCACCATGATCATATCCCATGGCCAGCACACGGGCGATGGTTTCCAGAACCGCTTGGTCGTAAGCTGCCGATTTTTCCGATTCCCCATCCCTTTCGATAAAGTCCAGCCGCACCAAGCCACCTTTTTTGGCATTGATGGCCTGTTTGTTTCCTTCCAGGAACAATTGGCTATAGGTGGTGTGGTTGAGGAAGGTGCCGGTGGCCTGAAAAAAGGCATTGTTGAACCTAATAATTTCCTCATGGCTCCTGTAATTTTTCGGCAGGGGCTCGATCTTCGGCGGGAAAACGAATGGGTTATTATGGTTGGCGATCAGGTCAAGAAATTGTTCGGCCCTCCCTCCCCGCCATCTATAGATGGCCTGTTTGGCATCACCCACAAGGAACAAAGACCCACTTTGGCCTTCATCATCGATGCTTTCGAGCGCATGCCCGATCAGCGGTACCAGGTTTTCCCATTGCATGATAGAGGTGTCCTGAAATTCATCCACAAAAAAGTGCCGGTATTTTTCGCCAAGCCGTTCATAGATGAAAGGAGCGGGCTGATTTTTTATTTCGTTGGATATCAAGGCATTGAATTCTGAAATGGAGAGCTGATCCCTTTCGGTCTGGATCTTTTTGACCTCTAGCCGAAGGGTATTCAGCACGGTCAACGGCACAATGTTGCCATAGGCATTCCTTAAAAAACCGATTTCATGAACGTCATTTTTCAAGCTTTCAAAAGAGGCGATGAATTGGGGCATTAGCCCGTCGATGGTCGTTTTGGTCGGCTGGGCGCAACTTTTGTTGTAGAGGGGTTTGCTGCCAAAATCGACCCGCCAAGAAGTATCGAAATCTACCTTGAAATCTCCCGAAGAAAGCTTTTCGACGAATTTTGGGAACAAACTGCGCGAAAAATCGGTAAATGCCAATCCATGGTCTTCGATCAGCTGCAGGAGTTTGGAGGCGTTGGCCTTGACTTGCGCTTCTAGCGAGGCCATATTTTTTTTGATGGCATTTTTCAGGAACAAGAAATCCTCGATGCCCTTGTCGTTAAACTTGTCAAGATGCTGGGTATGGTTCTCCTGGAACAAAAGATTTCCAATATTGATGAGGTCGAGGGCGATGTCCCAGCTCTTGTCGTCCTCGATTTTTTCCAGGGCGAAATCGATCAAAACCTTGGTCAACAGCGGATCGGATCCCGCTTTGAGCAGCACCCTTGACACGGCTTCATGCAATAGAAGGTCTTTGTCAAGCACCACCTCAAAATGCTGTGGTAATTTTAGGTCTTTGGCGAAAGTGCGTATCAGCCGGTGGTTGAACTTGTCTATGGTCGATACATCGAAAAAGGCGTAGTTGTGCAGGATGTCCTTAAGGGTCTCTTTCGATTTTTTTTGCAAGGCCCCCACATCGAGCTGCATTTCTTCCATCAATTCAAGAAACATCGGATCGGCGTCTTCAATTTTGACGGTTTGCCCAAAATCGTACAGACTCTTCAAAATGCGGTGTTTCATTTCCCCTACGGCTTTGTTCGTAAAGGTGAGGGCGAGAATTTTTCCAAACCCTTTGGGGCTTGAGAGGGTAATTTTCAGGTATTCCTTGGTGAGCGTGCGCGTCTTTCCTGAACCGGCAGAGGCATTATAGATTTGGAATGGAATGACGGCCACCTAATTTTTAGCCGCAAATTAAGCATAAAGGCACAGTTCTTAACAATTTATTAGGGCATTTTGATTGTTAAAATTGTAATTTTGAAGAACACAAAATTGTAACCTAAAAAACTGGAAAATGGCTTTTGAACTACCCAATTTACCCTATGCATATGATGCATTGGAACCTAATATCGATGCGAGAACCATGGAGATACACCATACCAAGCACCACAATGGATACACCAACAATCTGAACAACGCCATCAAAGGCACGACCTTGGAAGGTCAGTCCATAGAAGAAATCTTAAGGAAGCTTGACATGGCAAATAGTGCGGTACGCAATAACGGAGGGGGCTTTTATAACCACAGCTTGTTCTGGGAAATCATGTCGCCCAAAGGGGGCGGAAAACCTGCTGGGGCCTTGGCAAAGGCCATTGAGGGTTCCTTTGGATCTTTTGATGCCTTCAAGGAAAAATTCAGTGGGTCGGCAGCAACCAGGTTTGGATCCGGTTGGGCATGGCTATGCGTGCACAAGGGTGGAAAATTGGAAATTTGCTCCACCCCGAATCAAGACAATCCTTTGATGCCCGGCACCGGTTGTGGCGGATTTCCGATTTTGGGATTGGATGTTTGGGAACATGCCTATTACCTGAATTATCAGAACAGGCGACCAGACTATATCTCTTCCTTTTATAATGTGATTTATTGGGACAAGGTGGCTTCTTTGTATGAAGCAAACAAATAATCTTGCTGGTATCGGCTTTAAAAACCATTCCAATCCCTTTGGAGTGGTTTTTTTTTGTTAAGTCGGTGTAACTGGTCGGTAACCTTTGATCCGCCATGGAGGGGGTATTAACGGCCCACAAAAATTTAGCAAGTGCAATGGACAGTTTTGGGTTTTCGCCCGGAGAAAAAGTCGATGTCCGTTGGTCATAGAAAAGGGCGGAGAAGCCCCCGCCCTTTTCGTCCCAAATCTTACCATAAACTTAACCTACTTATGCTATGGCATTACTAAATTACTGG
>JBATHI010000459.1:0-1698 GCA_049666645.1 Flavobacteriaceae bacterium
ACATCCACTACGGTAAGGCAGACCCCGTTGTGGGCCACGCTTTGATCGATTTTCAATTCCCTGGCCAATGGCGATTTTACCGTGATGTGAAGATTGCTTCCCTCTCTTTCGAGTTTCCCTACCGTGCCCAAAGTTTCAATAATTCCAGTAAACATCTTCCGTATAATTTAAGTAGTTTTGTGCTGCAATTCTGGACACAAAGGTAAAGATATAATGGACGAGAACGAGATAATAAAGTTGGGCATATCGGTAGGAGACCTTAATGGGATAGGCTGTGAAGTCGCCCTCAAGACCTTTGAGGACACCCGCATGCTCGAATTTTGTACGCCGATCTTTTTTGCTTCCAACAAAACCATCTCCTTTCAAAAGACCGAGCTCGGCATAGAAATCAACTATCACGGCATCAGTGAAGCTTCGGATGCCCTTGAGGGAAAAATCAACGTGCTGAACGTATGGAAGGAAGTGCCGGAAGTGGCTTTCGGAAAGGAAACCAAGGAGGCGGGCGAGTATGCGTTAAAGTCCTTAAAATCGGCGGTCGCCGCCCTGAAGAACGGGGACATCGATGTCCTCGTCACGGCCCCCATCAACAAGAACAACATACAGGCGGAGGATTTCAAATTCGCGGGCCATACCGATTACCTGGCCCAGGAACTTGGGGGAGAAAGTCTCATGTTCATGGTAAGTGACGAACTTAAAGTGGGGCTGCTCACCGATCATTTGCCCCTTAAAGATGCCCCTTCCGCAATCAATCCCATTTTGATCCGTACCAAAGTGCGGACCATGGAGAAGACGTTGATGATGGATTTTGGGATAAGACGTCCCAAAAGTGCGATTTTGGGCATCAATCCGCACCGTGGCGATCATGGGGTGATCGGGCAGGAAGATGAGGAAATCATGAAACCGGTGATCCGGGAAATGTCAGATGCCGGACACTTGGTCTTCGGGCCCTATTCCGCGGACGGTTTTTTCGGTTCCCACGCCTATGCAGATTTTGATGCCGTATTGGCGGCCTATCACGATCAGGGCCTTATTCCCTTTAAAACCCTGTCGTTTGGAAGAGGGGTGAATTTTACGGCGGGCCTCACGAAGATACGCACCTCCCCGGATCATGGTACGGCTTACGAAATTGCGGGCAAAGGGATCGCCGATCACAATTCCTTTAAAGAAGCTGTTTTTACGGCCCTTCACATTTTTAAGAATCGCCGGGAATTTCAGGACCTGAGCGAGAACGCGATGCAGAAGCAGAAAATGCGGCGTTAGGCCTGTTTTGACCGGGTAATTCCCCCCGCAGTGGGAGGCTGGATAAACATTCGTTTATTTCTCGATAAGAATTGGCTTTTATCAAAATAATATTATCTTTGCACCCCATCTTTTAGATGGTCATTTACGTTGAACCAGTGTCGTTAAGGATGAAGAATAAGGAATATCTCATTCCTTTCTCAGGATTGAAGCTAGGAAAACACCAGTTTGAATACGTAATTGAAAACGAGTTCTTTGAATCTTTTGGTTACGATGAATTTAGGTCATGCCATATCTTGGTGAACGTTGTACTGAACAAAACCGGCACAATGCTTGAATTGGGGTTCGCTGCAAAGGGAACCGTCAATGTCGACTGTGATGTCACCAACGAACCCTTTGACCAACCGATTGCCACGACGATGGAACTGGTCGTAAAATTCGGGGAGACCTATAATGATG
>JBATHI010000460.1:0-3442 GCA_049666645.1 Flavobacteriaceae bacterium
TCTGACCAGTACCAGTACGGCATGGGCAACATCACAAGAGTTCACCACAATGGTCTACCCATCGAAAGCGACCGACTTTTCCATCTCCTTTACCAGAAACCATCCTTTTGCCGATGGAAACCAAACCATCACTTTTAAGACTGCTGTCTTGAAAGATCTCTACGGAAATATTTTGAGCGATGGCACCTTGGTCACTTTTAAGATCACGGATGCCGAGGGGATGTTGCTGCAAACGACAGGAACCAGCCTGAACGGCATTGCCGAAGCTAAACTGCTGCATCCAACCCATCAGGATAATTGGAGGGTTATGGCCTTTATTGCCGGGGCGGCAAAAAGCAACGATCTGGCGATTGACTTTGACCAAGCGGTAACCGATTTTGAGATCAAACTGGCACAGCACGGAAGATTCCTTTCGGTTGGCCCGATCAAAAGTTTCATGGATCAAATGATCCCTGATGGCCTGCCCATTCAAATGGAGGTGTCCAATGCTGCCCGACGGTCCTTGGAAACAATATGGACCACCAGCAATAGGGGTATGGGCTCCTTTACTTTGCCTTCAGCTTTTTTTGAAGCGGGGACATATCGAGTGACGATCGGTGCGGCCGGAATAACGAAATCTATGGAGATTGAATTGAAATGAGCAACTTCGGAAATAAAAATCTGTACCGAGTCTTGCTGTTGGTATCCTTTTTGGGATTGAACGGGTTGATCCTCTATGGCATAGCTTCAACTTGGGCCTACCTCAATACAGGGGCCGACCGATCCTCAATGCTTCATCTGCAAAAGGACATGAAAGAAGCATATCTCCCAAAAGTGATTTGGGAACCTCTAGGAAATGAAGGCCGGTCGATGGAAAAACAGACCCTTGATGAAATCCAAAAAGATTATTTGGCGGCTTGGTACGTTCGCAACCTTGCATTTGAAACGAACGACGCTTATGGCATCTCGGATTACTATACGGAGAATGCGCGGGAAAAGATCAAGGCCATGATCGATTATAATAAAGACCTGGGAACGACGATCAAGGCGACAACCTTGGAGCATCATCCCGAATTGGAATTTTATAGCGCGGATGGCCATCTGGTGGTATTTAGCGATGGAAATGTAGTACGTTATGAAGAAGTATACTCCAAAGGTACCATGGTCATCAGTCGAAGGGACACCACCCGTTTCCGTGTAATGATGTTATTGGAAGACGGGTTTTGGCATATAAGGCATTTGGTCCCGGTTCCTTCCAAAGTCATCGCCACGGCCCAACAGCCAAGATTACCGAAGTCCGTTAAGGAAACCATAAAAAATATAAAGGGACTTAATTATTATCCCCAAGATTCGCCATGGGACATGTTCGGTGACCAGTTCAACGAAAAAACCATAGGAAACGATTTTGCCTTGATTCGACAAATGGGCATGAATACCGTCCGTATTTTTGTTCCCTACGAAGCATTCGGAAAAGCGAAGGTTGATATTGGGCATTTGGAGCGATTACGCAAGACCCTTGATCTGGCATTGGAAAACAGGTTAGAAGTCATTGTCACCCTATTCGATTTTTATGGGGATTATGATATCTCCGATTGGACATTGACCCATAGACATGCCGAGCAAATTGTGAAGGCTTTAAAAGACCATAAGGCACTGATGGCCTGGGACCTTAAAAATGAACCTGATTTGGATTTCGAAATCAGGGGAAAAGCTAATGTCCTGGCGTGGCTGGGAGAAATGGCCAATAACATCACCCAATGGGATAACCAGCATTGGATAACCATAGGCTGGTCGAGTCCGGAAGCCGCTGTGGCATTGAAAGACCGTGTAGATTTCATTTCCTTTCATTATTATAGGGGCTTATCGGAATTTCCGACCTCAACGGCTGCCCTAAAAAAGGAAGTGCCCGATAAACCATTGCTCTTACAGGAGTATGGGCGTTCGTCCTATGGCGGTATATGGAATGCCTTTAGGGGTTCTGAGGAAAGCCAGGCCACTTATTTCAAAGAGATGCAGACCATGTTGAAAGATGGTGATATCCCATTTCTGTTTTGGACTTTATATGATTTTGATGAAGTGCCTTCCACTGTGGTGGGCCAATTACCATGGAGAAAACAACCCCAGAAATATTTTGGCTTGATCGATACAGAGGGCAATCCCAAGGCTGCTTTTCAATACCTTAACGATCAACGGTGATGCTACCTTTGCAATGATTTCAAGATGCGCAGAAGGGGAACCGCTACTCGAGCGGTTCCCCTTTCTTCCAAAACAACCTATGAATTTTTAGACCAAATGTTTCTGTTCCGGCATTTCTTTTGGCACATCCAATATAAATCCTTTTGATTTCTCAATTCGGATCGCTTCGAAGTATTCTATGTACATCTTGGTAATCTCAGACATGGGGAGGGAACAGGCGGCTTTGTAATTGGACATACCCAAATGGATGCGATAGGAATCATGCAACAATATATTCTGAATGGCATCCGCAAGGGATTCGGAACTTTCCGGATCGAAAAATTCCCCTTTATAGCCTTCTTCCTTGACAAGGATGGCCAAATCTCCCAAATCGGGCAAAGCAACCGCTTTTCCATAGGATCCTGCCTGGTGCAAAACCCCGGAGCTTCCGGTTGTGGAAGTATAGGGGAAGACCACAACGGCACTGTTTCCAAAAATGTCAGGTACATCCGCTTCTGCCACGTAGCCCGTAAAGCGAAGCTGGGTCACATGTTCATATTTTTTCTGCATTTCCTTCAGGTAGCCCGGAGTGTTGGGGCTATCGGTCCCGGCAATGACGATTTCGATATTTTCCGCGGTACGTTGACGAATCCTTTCTACGGCCTCGATCAGTATTTCAACTTTTTTGTAGGTGCCGAATTTACCAAATGCCATGACCTGTTTTGGACCCTTGGGAAGCCTATAATCAGGTTCGGGCGGGGTCTCGAACGACCCATGGGGTATCAAGGCAATGTTTCTTGACCTATACTTTTGCTCTAAAATAGCTACGTACTTGCTAATGGTTACCGCCACAATATCTGAGGACAGCACAAATCGGGTCAAAGTGGTACCGATAAGATTATAAGCTTTTTGAAGAAGCTTGTTTTTGGTGATGCCTGCATTTTCCAGATCAACTTGCTCCAATATATTGTGCAATAATGAGATGGTAGGGATTCCTCTAAACTTACATATAAACGGTAGCATCAATCCCAATGCCGCAGGCACTTTTTTATCCCCGAATTTTAAAAATTGTAGGTTGAACAATACTGCGTCGGGCTTGGTTTCCGAAATCACCTTAATTATTTCAAACAGGTTTTTGTAGCTGTTGAAACGCCAGCATTCCCGTACCGTTATCTTGCAACCGGTCCCCTCAAAGTCAAGGTCTTTGCTGCCTTGGGTCTTATCGGTGATCAAAATGATTTCCTTCACCTTTTCTTGAATTCTAAAATGTTTTACCAAGTGGTAACCG
>JBATHI010000461.1:0-2252 GCA_049666645.1 Flavobacteriaceae bacterium
TAAAACCACATATTGAAAAAATATATCCTTATTCGAAAATCCCAGAAGCTATAGGATATATAGAATCAATGAGAACGAGGGGAAAGGTTGCCATGTCATGGGATCTATAATTTTTCAAGAAGAAAAAACTAACTACAACATTGTATAATCGGCATTAAAACGACCGCTTATACTTGACCGTTGTGAGTAACTTTTTAATATGAACTTTTATCCAAACAGATTATGAAACAACGCAAAAGATTATTCAATTTTTTTCTATGGTGGGCTGTCATTGGGTTCAGTATTTGGTTTGGTGGTACGATCTTTAGTATGTCAGTAATTGTTCCAATGTGGAGCGACAATTTACCAGAATCTGCTAGAGTGTTTTTTAGTGAAACAACTTTCGCTAAATATATCTACAATTTTTTTGGACCACCATGGATGGCGTTGCGTAATTTGCCCCTTTTTATTGCCTTGGCTTTGGGTTGGTATAGTAAAAAGCATCGGACATATTTATTAATTTCTTCTCTGATTCTGATTTCAGCTATTGTCTTTACCATTTCAATTGTCTATACAATGAATTATGACTTGATGCTTAAAGCTGGCTCTGGTTACTCCGACGCAGATCTCACAATATTGGCAAAGAAGTGGATTTTGGCTGATAGATTGAGATTTGCAGCAATGATTGTTGGATATTTCTTTCTATTAAAAGCTTTTAGATTGCCAATTCATGACCGAGTTACTCAAAAACCCAAATAGCATTCACAATATTTAAAGAAAAAAAGCAACTCACAACACCGTATAAAATTAATTGCTATTGCAAGCCTACTTACGAAAATCCTCGCGGATTTTCTATTCGGTTTGTATTTGCTAAATTAGGTGCTTAAACCACGCAACTAATCTTATACAATCACGTTGTAGAGCATTAGAAATTATAAGGAAGATATAGTTTTTCACCTATTGAATCCAAATTTTTTTACTAGAATTGTAACATAATATAATTTGGACATACTAATGATTCAATCGTTAAAAATCTTTATTTTAAATTAGCATCTTAAAAGTTATTCTTATGAATCAAGAACATAAAATCATCAATCTTTTCAATATTTATACTACTCTTTCGATAAGCATTTCGATGGTAGCCTGGTTAATAGTCACCTTAGGATTTGTCAATGTTCCTGCAGGTATAATTAATCGAATAGGCTCCTTCGAAATGGCTTTGGCCATAATTATCTATGGTCTTGGTCTAGCAAATGTCTGGACACTTTCAAAAGCCAAAAAATTCCATGGTGATTTATTTTTGGTTTACCTCAGCAGTCAGGTTTTAGTATTGATTTTGTCCTTTGTGCAACAAGGATGGTTATTCTTCCCGGCAGCAGGATCCCAAGGCACTATTCCAGCAATCATTATAACTATTGGCATGTATTTCTTCCTATGGAAAAAATCAAAAAAGGAAACCAGAGTGATTACCTGAATGCGTTGTAATTAAGATTCTTTGAATTGTAGCTAAATATACTGAGTCTGTAGGCAAGTGTCTTATAATTAAATTGAATTAAAGAACGCTCCACAACACGGGCTATAATTCAGCGCGGCTTATACCTTCTTTGAATATTTATATCTTTAACCAAACTTGATTTCTTGCGGAATAATCCTTCGGACGATTACACGCCGAAATCATAGCCCAACCGTTATCTTCAATAGCGGTACGGTAAAGGGACATCCCTTACAAAGTTAAACGGACATAGTTTACACTTTTAGGATTCATAAATTACTTGAAAAAGTGATTTATCATGGTCTGGAAAGTAAAAACTAAAATGGAACAAAAAGTAGAATTTATTCATGAATGGTTAACCCAGAAGTATACCATCACAGAACTTTGTAGGTCTTTTAATATCTCCCGGCCTACCGCCTACAAATTGATTTCCCGGTATGAAAAAATGGGCCTATCGGGACTGATCGAGCAAAAAAGAGCCCCTATCGACCACCCCAACAGAACCGATCTTAAAGTTGAGAATTCAATCCTGAAATTAAAAGGCAAACACATGCTTTGGGGGGCGAAGAAAATCCGCATTTTGTTGTTTAAACAGTACCCGGAAGAACTTATTCCAAGTGTGGTTACGGTTCACAACATCCTTTCTAAAAATGGTCTGGTTAAACCACAAAAGCGAAGCAGAAGGGTAAAGCCAGTGTTCCCGATTTTCGACCCTAGGAAGTGCAATGAAGTTTGGAGTGCGGACTACAAAGGCAAGTTTTTAATGGGCAACAAAATATAC
>JBATHI010000462.1:0-2275 GCA_049666645.1 Flavobacteriaceae bacterium
GTTCAAGAGCCTTTCCAGATCCATATCCAGTCTTAAATAGGTATCCTGCACTTCTTTTGAGTTCACCCCATATTTATGCCCCACATAGTCGGTACTGGAATAGCTGATGGCCAGAAAATCGGTAATGCCGTCGGCACCCAAATTTTCGGCTTCCAAGGCCGCCAAGGCAAACTCCGTAGTCAGCTCATTACCAAATGGTGTCGCCCTAATGATATCGAATTTACCGTTACCGTCCCATAGTTTTGGGAGATCATGCGGAAAAACCGGAGCCGATTCCCCTGCAAATAGCCCTTCATAGACATTATTGTCGTCCCCGCTCTGTACATAGGTGTCGATATCTTTTACCGGCACCCACGCTTTTTTGTAGCGGGCGGCCGCTTTGGAAGCATTAAAGTTTTCAACCCATTTTGGCAAGGTGGCCATATAATAACTACTGGTGATCCAATTGCCGTCTTCTCCTCCATTGTACCAATAAGCGCCATTGGCAGTGTGGCCTCCCGGCAATACCGCTCCACGATCTTTCAGGGCTATGGCAATGGTCTTCCCTTTCATTTCGGTATGCATTCGCAGCTCATCCGAAATTGTGGTAACGGTGAGGCGATGGGGCGACATTTGCCCGGCCACGCCCGTTGTGCCCACTGAAGTGTATGTGGAGTCAGAAACACAGTATACCACTTTCTCGTTCTCCTTATCGTACCAATCATTGCCGATAACGCCATGATATGCCGGTGTGGTGCCACTATACACTGAGGCATGGCCTGGCCCGGTACTGGTAGGTGCATAGTTGAAATGATTGTTTTTACAATTGAACCCCTGCCCGATGAGCCGTTTAAACCCGCCATCGCCAAAACCGTCCCAAAACCGGGTAATATAGTCGTAGCGCATTTGATCCACGACAACCCCGACCACCAATTTGGGAGTGGTTTTCAATGGGATCGCTTGTTCTAGAACCGAAACGGTTTTGACTTTTTTCTGAGCGTTGTTCCGGCAAGGTGCCATAAAGCAAACCATTGCCAAAACACATGGTAAAATTATTTTCTTCTTCATGTGGATTTTGTTGTAGCCCTAAAAATAGAAAAAATCAACCTTAATACTTTATTCGGGACATAAATGATACCCTTTATTATTATTTTTACCGGAAGAAGTCTATTTTTATTTCATGAACCACCTCGCACAAATCGGCAGCTACTTTTTAATGATACGCGAAGTCTTTAAAAAGCCGACCAAATGGAGGATAATGAGAAACCTCATTTTAAAGGAAATAGATGAGTTGATATACGGCTCTTTGGGCATCATCATTTTTATCTCCTTCTTTATCGGTGCAGTGGTCGCCATTCAAACGGCCCTTAATCTCAATAATCCCTTAATTCCCAGAAATCTGATCGGTTTTGCCACCAGACAATCGGTGATACTGGAATTTGCACCTACTTTCATCTCCATTATCATGGCGGGGAAGGTTGGATCATATATCACCTCGAGCATAGGTACCATGAGGGTAACCGAACAGATCGACGCCCTGGAGGTCATGGGGGTAAATTCATTGAATTACCTGGTTTTTCCCAAAATCATCGCCATGCTGTTCTATCCCTTTGCGATTGCCATTTCCATGTATGTTGGCATTTTTGGCGGTTGGTTGGCGGGTGTTTTTGGCGGTTTTCTGACCAGTGCCGATTTTGTGACGGGGCTTACCCTCGACTTTGAACCTTTTCATATCACCTATGCCTTTATCAAAACACTGATTTTTGCATTTGTCATTGCCACGGTTCCCTCCTTCCACGGTTTTTATATGCAGGGCGGGGCTCTTGAAGTGGGAAAGGCGAGTACCACTGCGTTTGTGTGGACCAGTGTGGTGATCATTATCTTGAACTATTTATTAACGCAACTATTATTGGGCTGATGATCGAAGTAGACCAGATAAGTAAATCATTCGGTGATTCACAGGTATTGAAAGGGGTTTCGGCCACTTTTGAAACCGGAAAGACCAACCTGATCATCGGCCAAAGCGGCTCTGGGAAAACCGTATTCCTTAAATGCCTTTTGGGCCTCTTTGTGCCCGAGGAAGGCAGTATAATCTATGATGGCAAGGTGTATTCGGAGTTATCGGGGGATGAAAAAAGAGACCTTAGGCAAGAAATGGGAATGGTTTTTCAAGGGAGCGCCCTCTTTGATAGCATGACGGTTGCGGGCAATGTCATGTTCCCCTTGGAAATGTTCACCAAACAATCCCCTTCCGAGATGCAGGACAGGGTCGATTTTGTTTTGAAAAGGGTGAACC
>JBATHI010000463.1:0-5733 GCA_049666645.1 Flavobacteriaceae bacterium
AAACGAAGGGGCACCTCAGGAAGTTTTGAGTATCCAGACCTTCTATGAGCGGCAATACCTCGAAAAAGGCAAACCCATTACCTACCTGCAATTCAGGCTTAACTAACATTATGGAACATCTGCTCATTTTGTTCTTTGCCACATTTTCTGCGGCCTCGATGGCGACCGTTCCGCCGGGACTGCTAAACTTGAATGCGGCCAAGGTAGGGGTGGAGAAGGGAAAATTCAATGGCATCGTTTTCAGTATGGGCGTATCGACCATGATTATGGTACAGGCCTATGTGGGCGTATTGATTTCGAAATTTTTATACAGGAACCCTGAAGTGATCGATTGGTTGCTCAAAGCCGCCCTGGTGGTTTTTGCATTTTTTGCGATCTATTTTTTCTTGGTCGCCAGGAAAAATAAAAAAAGTCCCGCAAAAAAAGTGGTGATCAGCAAAAGAAACAGCTATTTCAAAGGCTTGTTTTTGGCATCGGTCAATTTATTGACCATTCCCTATTATAGCGGCTTGAATGCCATGTGGAACGCCTCCGGATGGATCCAGTTCAAGTTGGCCGACATTTTGATCTTCATTTTGGCCGCAGGCCTGGGCACCTTTTCGGTTCTGTACTTCTATGTCTTCTATTTTAATAAATTGGAAGCCAAGAGCAATAGGTTCTCAAAGAATAGCAATTACATTTTGAGCGCCTTGATGCTCTTGCTTTTGGTCATTACCTTGATCCGTATATTCTATACCTGATGGCTGCAGAGAATCGAAATTTTTTCGAAAAAGTATATGTTGTCGTAAAACAGATTCCCTATGGCAGGGTAACTTCCTACGGGGCCATCGCAAAATACCTGGGGGCCGCCCGTAGCGCGAGAATGGTAGGTTGGGCGATGAATGCCAGCCATACGATGGAAGATATACCGGCGCACCGGGTGGTCAACAAAGCAGGCCTGCTTACGGGCAAGTTCCATTTCGATGGCAGTAATTTGATGCAACAACTTTTGGAAAATGAGGGCATCAAGGTAAAGGACCACAAGATCGTTGATTTTGAAAAGCACTTTTGGGACCCCTGGAAAGAACTTTCCTCTGATTGAGGGTATTGGGCAAGGTTATGGTGCCATGGTTCTTTTCAATCCAAACCCTTTAGCGTTTCAAGGCGAATAGGTATCTTTGTTGTTTAGAATGAATATATATAAAGTGGGTGAACCATGATGAAGCTTAACAAGCAGGACATTCTCAAGGCATTGGAGCTTATCACCGTTCCCGGCGAAGGGCAAAATATGGTGGAGAGCGGAGCGGTGAAAAACGTGCAGGTATTTGGGGACGAGATAGAAATCGATATCACCATCAACAACCCAAGTCTGCAGGCCCGGAAAAAGACCGAGGTGGAGATTTTAAAGATCATCCACAAAGAAGTCTACGCCAAAGCAAAGATCAAGATCAATTTGTCCGTGGATGCCCCATCCAAACCCAAGGTTAATGAAATCAAGGGGAAACCCATTCCCGGAATCCGGAACATCATCGCCGTGGCCTCAGGCAAGGGAGGGGTGGGTAAATCGACAGTAACGGCCAATTTGGCGGTTACCCTTTCAAAAATGGGGTTTAAGATAGGCTTGTTGGATGCGGATATTTACGGCCCCTCGATGCCGATCATGTTCGATGTGGCCATGCAAAAGCCAATGGCCGTCAATATCGATGGGAAATCGAAAATGAAGCCTATAGAGAATTATGGGGTCAAGCTTTTGTCCATAGGGTTTTTTACCCAACCCAACCAGGCCGTTATCTGGCGGGGACCTATGGCGGCCAAGGCCTTGAACCAAATGATTTTTGATGCCCATTGGGGCGATTTGGATTTTATGTTGATCGATCTGCCCCCTGGCACGGGCGATATCCATTTGAGTATTATGCAAGCCCTGCCGGTGACCGGGGCCGTTATCGTGAGTACCCCACAGGAAGTGGCCCTTGCCGATGCCAGAAAAGGCGTCGCCATGTTCCAACAGGAAGCGATCAACGTTCCTGTGCTCGGCATCGTGGAGAATATGGCCTATTTTACGCCTGCGGAACTTCCCAACAATAAATACTATATTTTTGGAAAGGAAGGGGCAAGACATTTGGCGGAGGATCTGAGCGTGCCTTTTTTGGGGGAAATCCCATTGGTACAAAGCATCCGCGAAGCTGGCGACGTGGGAAGACCGGCAGCGATGCAAACCGCAACGGCAGTTGAAATAGCCTTTGAACACATGACAAGGAATGTGGTACAGGAAGTCGTAGGGAGAAACAAGAGCCTTCCGCCAACCGAAGCCATAAAGATCACTACCATGGCCGGCTGCGCAGCCGTAAAAAAGAAATGATATGACATCGGAAGAGCTAAAAATAAATGTTGAAAAAGCCCTTGAAGAAATACGCCCTTTTTTACAAAGTGATGGCGGGGATATTTCTTTGGTCTCGATAGACAATGAGAGTTCCGTTAAAATAAAACTGGAAGGGGCCTGTGTTGGATGTAGCGTGAATCAAATGACCTTAAAGAGCGGGGTTGAGATGACCATTAAAAAGTATGCACCACAGATCGAAGAGGTCATTAATGTGGGTTCCTAATGCCGATTTTGTAAATGATTAAGACCGACATTCTTATTATAGGTGCCGGGCCGACAGGCCTTTTTGCCGTTTTTGAAGCAGGATTATTGCAATTAAAATGTCATCTGATCGATGCGCTTGCACAGCCAGGGGGCCAGTGTTCCGAAATATATCCCAAGAAACCCATTTATGATATTCCAGGATTTCCCGAAGTACTTGCCGGGGATTTGGTGAACAATCTTCTTGAGCAGATCAAACCTTTCCAACCCGGATTTACGCTGGGCGAACGGGCAGAACACATCGAGAAATTACAAGATGGGTCTTTTATAGTGACCACCAACAAGGGTACCAAGCACCATGCCCCAATTGTAGCGATTGCAGGCGGATTGGGCAGTTTTGAGCCAAGGAAACCCCTTTTGCCCAACCTTGCGAAGTATGAAGATCATGGGGTGGCCTATATGATCAAGGATCCCGAACATTATCGCAATAAACGGGTGGTCATTTCCGGGGGTGGCGATTCGGCCTTGGATTGGAGCATTTTTTTGACCAATGTGGCCACCGAGGTCACACTGGTACACAGACGAAATGAGTTCAGGGGTGCCCTTGATTCGGTAGAAAAGGTCCAATTGTTGAAAAACAAGGGCAAGATCAACTTGCTTACCCCGGCCGAAGTGGTTTCGCTGCATGGGGGAGACCATTTAACCGCGGTGACCATTTCTAAAATTGGCCAAGAAGAGGAGCAGGTTCTCGAGACGGATTATTTTATCCCCTTGTTCGGACTTTCCCCAAAACTGGGTCCTATTGCCGACTGGGGCTTGGAAATCGAGAAAAATGCGATCAAGGTTGATAATACCTTGGACTACCAAACCAATATACCCGGCATTTATGCCATAGGGGATGTGAATTACTATCCCGGAAAGTTAAAATTGATCCTATGCGGATTCCATGAGGCGACCCTGATGTGCCAAAGTGCCTTTCAACGCATATTTCCCGATAAAAAGTATGTGATGAAATATACGACGGTCGGCGGTATCCATGGTTTTGATGGGAGTGTTAAGGAAGCCCCGAAAGCGGTGGTCAAGGCGATTGAATAAAGTATTGTGAACGATATCAAAATCATCATTACCGACCGTGAAGGCCTTCGTCATGAAGTGGATGCCCCGACCGATATGAACATGAACCTGATGGAAGTGGTGCGCTCCTACGAACTGGCCCCTGAAGGCACCATTGGCATTTGCGGCGGTATGGCCATGTGTGCCTCTTGCCAATGTTATGTTTTGTCCAACCACCCGCTCCCCGAAAAATCGGATGAGGAAGAGGCCATGTTGGCCGAAGCGTTTTATGTGGAAGACAATAGCCGATTGGGCTGCCAAATACGCATCACCGAAGCCCTCAACGGCCTGGAGGTGGCCTTGGCCCCGGAAAGTTGAACCTGTAGTATGCTTGAACCCTCAATGGCCCTTTCGGCCTTATCGCCGCCCAGCAGCTCTTTTATCGATACAATGCCATCCCTATTGGTTAAATCCTGGCCTGATAGGTGAACAGGTTATAATACCTTCCTTGCTTGGCAATCAAATCGTCATGGGTGCCCTGCTCAGCGATACGACCATTTTCGATCACCAAGATTTGATTGGCCTTGCGGATCGTGCTCAGTCGGTGGGCGATGACAAAAGTGGTGCGACCTTGGGTCAAGGCCGCCAAACTTTTTTGAATCAGGGCCTCACTTTCGGTATCGAGATTTGAAGTGGCTTCGTCGAGAATCAAGATCTTGGGATCGGCCAGCACCGCACGTGCGATGGCAATGCGCTGTCGTTGACCGCCAGAAAGTTTTACTCCCCGTTCGCCGATCAGGGTATCGAGGCCATCGTCAAATCGGTCGGTAAATTCATCGACATAGGCCGCTTTCACCGCTTGCCTTAATTCTGTTTCCGTGGCATGCGGTCTCGGGAACATGATGTTTTCCCTGATCGTACCCTCAAATAGAAATTCATCCTGCAGCACCACGCCCAAATATTTCCGGTAGCTGTTCAGCTTCACTTTGGAAAGGTCTTTTCCATCGATGGATATCTGACCCGACTGCGGGGTCAGAAAGGTAGCCGCCAAACCGGCAATGGTCGATTTTCCAGAACCGGAGCTTCCCACTAAAGCCACGACATCGCCCGATTTGACCTCAAAACTGATGTTGTGGAGCACCTCCTTATCGGTTTCATAGGCGAAGGAAACATCGTTGAAAACAATATCTCCCTTGATCTTTTCCAAATTGATCGTCCTTTCCGCCTCGTCCAGTTCGGGGGCCATGTTCATCAATTCTTCGGTTCGGTCCAATCCGGCAAGGGCTTCAGTGAGCTGGCTGCCGATATTGCTCATCTGTACGATGGGAGCGATCATCAGGCCCAATAAAAAAGTAAAGGACAAAAACTCCCCGATGGTCAATTGATCGGTCATGATCTTGTAGCCGCCGATCCCCATGATTCCCGTTGTGGCCACCCCTAAAAGAAAGGTTGACGAACTGGTCATAAACGCGGTGGCGGTAAGGCTTCTCTTCACGTTTTGGAACAATTTTTCCACTCCCGATTCAAAAACCTTTTGCTCCTGTACCTCCGCATTGAATCCTTTGATCACACGGATTCCCCCCAAGGTTTCGGTAAGCCTTCCCGTAACCTCTGCGTTGATCTTGCCCCGATTTCGAAAAATGGGGCGTATGATCTTGAAAGCCTTCAGGGCGACCAAGGCAAAGATGGCCAAGGGCACCAAGGTAAAGAAGGTCATCGAAGGACTGATACGCAACAGCAGGATCAAGGAAACCACCGCGGTAATGCTTCCGCCGACAAGTTGTACCAGGCCGGTACCGATCAAATTTCTGACCCCTTCCACATCGGTCATGATGCGCGATACCAAGGCCCCCGATTTGGCATTGTCAAAAAAGCGAATGGGAAGCGACAATACTTTTTTCTGTACCTGTGCGCGCAATTCAGAAATCAGGTATTGCGCCTGTACACTTAAGATCTTCGTCAACAAAAACGAGGTGATCGATTGCACAAGGATAGATAGGGCCACCACCAAAACCAATATTTTCAACATGTCCACATTTTTATTGGGAATCACGTCGTCCATGAAATACTTCAACGATATGGGCCCTACAAAACTGGCTGCATTGCTGATCACGATCAAT
>JBATHI010000464.1:0-11050 GCA_049666645.1 Flavobacteriaceae bacterium
GGATTCAGGGTCATAATCCGCTTCTGCCTTTTCTACAACCTGCATAGCTTGCCCTGAATGGTTTTCGCCATCCTGCAATCGATTACATGAAAAAATGGTCGCAAGGACTAACATTGTTAAATATACCTTCATCGTTGGTTGACTAATTATATTAATTGGCAATACTTCACTAGGGCTAAGCTGAAAATAGTTTCCTCTTTTTGGCAGATCGGCTGATTCCTGTGCCCTGCGATGTAGCTAAATATGACGGAATATACAAAATAATCTACGCACTTCAGGTTTGTTTGCATTCGCCGGACATCAAAAATATAAAGAGCCGTCCCAGTGGGACGACTCTTTCATATTCTAGGCTTTAAGGATATGTAGGAATACTTTTATTTCTTAAAATCCCCGGCGTTAACCACCGTCCATTTTTCGTAGGGCTGAATATAATTTTTAATGGCATTGTTCACATCGGCAACGGTGAGTTTGGCCACCTTTTCTTCCAGGGCCTTTTGAAATTCCATCGTACGATCATAAAAGATATTGTTGTTGATCACGCTCGACAGTTCATTGTCTTTTGCCCGGGATACATTCTGCGCTTGGATCCAACCGTTGACGGCATTTTTGAGTTCCTCTTCCGTAATACCCTCTTTAATATACCGTGCGATTTCTTCCTTAAAGCCCAGTTGTATCTTGTCATAATTATCTGGAGCATAAATGGCATAGATATATAAAAGTGAATTTTGATCTACTTTGTCCCCATCGGCCTGAAGGCCGGCCCCGGCCCCATAACTTACTCCGTCTTTTTGACGAAGGCGGTCAGCGATGCGAGAGTTCAAAAAGCCACCTCCCAAAATGGTGGAAGCGATGTTCAGGGCGGCATAGTCATCTGCATAATCACTGATCTTGATGCTCAGGCCTCCAAAGGTCATGGCATTTTGTTTATCGGGTGTTAGTATATCCTCGTTCACGGCCTTGGAAGCAACGTACGGACGTGCGATTCTTTCATAAGGGTGCTTGCTCTTGTAAGCTGCAAATTCTTTTTCTATGGAAGCCTTGACCATATCCGAATCCAAATCACCAATACCGATCAGGATCGACTTCCCTATACCATAGAATTCATTGTAGAACGCCTTCACGTCTTCAATCATCACCTTTTTGATGGCTTCTTCCTCTTCCGCTATGCTCATTTCATATAAGGGGTGGCCCTTCGGATAGACGTTATTGATTTCCGACAACCTTTTTGAAGCCAAGAACTGGGGTTCGTTCTTGTAGCTCTCGATGGAAGCCAATTGCTCGGTCTTCAACTTTACCAGTTCAGCGGCATCGAAAGCGGGGTTTTTAAACATATCGGCCATCAATTGTAAGGCGGGCATCAGATTTTCTTCGGTTGTACTGATGTTCGCATAGGTATTCCCATTACTTGCCCTAAACGAAATTGACGTTTTGAGTCGGCTCAACTCGTCCTCAATTTGTTGCCTGGTTTTTGTGGTAGTGCCCTTATTGAGCATGCTGGCGGTAAAAGAAGGCACCACGCCCTTGTTCATCAGTGATTCCACGTCGCCATTGCGCACGCTGAAACTGAGGATTACGGTGTTGCCCCTGTTGTTCTTTTCAATGAAACCATATTTTACGCCATTGGAGAGCGTACCACTTTGCAACCGTTGCTGGATGGCATCATAGGCCACATCGAAAGCCTCCCCTTCGCCCTTGCTTTCCTTGCCCTGGTACCCTGAAACCAAGGAATCCAGATTTTTGACATGCGTGATGGAGACCCTTTCGGGGGTTTTTGTCGGTTTGAACCTGCCCATGGTCCTGTTGGTCGGTATGAGGTATTTCCCCAAGGCCGCATTCACTTGATCCAAAGTCATGGCTTCTATCCTGTCCCTATGGATAAAGGCCAATCGCCAATCGCCGGCGCCAATGAACTCGCTCATAAAGGTGCCCAAATAGGCAGAATTCCGAATGATTTCATCGATTTGTTTCAAGAGATTGGCCTTGGCCCGGTTCAACTCTTCTTCGGTAATAGGATTGGACTTCAAAGAATCCAGCGTATTTTTAAGAATGGTTTCCACTTCGTGCGCATTCTTATCAGACGGTACATCCACATTGATATAAAGAAAGCCGGGTTCTTTGGTAAATGGGGAAAATGACCAAATCGAAGAAGCTTTCTGGGTCTCGATCAGGGCTTTGTACAACCTTCCCGATGGGGCATCGGTGAGCACATCTTCCAATACCGCCATGGCGGAATAGTCTTTATCTGGTCCGGAAGGGGTGTGATAGAGGGCAGAAACCAATTGCAAATCGCCCACCCTGCTCACATTCACCAGTTTTTCCCCATCCTGGGCAGGTTCTTCTGTATAGGATTGTCTAATCGGGATATTGGGCTTCGCAATCTTTCCAAATTTATCCACGACAAGCGCCAAGGTCTTTTCTTCATCGAACTTTCCGGTAATCATCAGCACGGCATTGTCGGGCCTATAGAATTTCTGATAGAATTCCTTTAAATTTTCAATGGGCACCCTTTCAATGTCGGATCGATTCCCAATGGTGGAATTGCCATAGTTGTGCCATAAATATGCAGCGTCGATGACTTTTTCGAGCAGCACTCCCGTTGGATCGTTTTCGCCACTCTCGAATTCATTCCTGACCACGCTGAATTCAGAGTCTAAGTCTTTCTTAGCGATATAGGAGTTGACCATCCTGTCAGCCTCAAGATCCAAGGCCCATTCCAAGTTTTCATCCGTGGCATTGAAGGTTTCAAAATAATTGGTTCTGTCGTACCAAGTGGTACCGTTGGGCCTTGCCCCGTGTGAACTCAATTCTTTGGGAATATCCGGATGGTTGGGGGTACCTTTAAAGACCATGTGCTCCAACAAATGGGCCATTCCTTTTTCGCCATAGCCCTCATGGCGGGATCCCACCAAATAGGTAATATTAACGGTAATGGTCTGTGCCGAATTATCGGGGAACAACAGCACTTTTAAGCCGTTCTCCATCTGGAATTCGGTAATCCCTTCCACCGAAGTGGTTTTGGTCATTTGTGCGGTAAGCAGGTTTAGGGAAACAAAAGCAATCGTAAGGCTCAGAATAAATTTCATTTTCATTTTTTTTTTAAGAAGTTTCAATAATACAAAAAACATCAGAATGTTCGACTATAATTTTCAATTAAAAGCCAGCCTTTTAATACCGTTTTAACAGTAATGGCTCCTGCAATAAATGCAAAACCCTATCATTTGAATTTGTCTCAATGGGAACAAATTAAGCAAACTATTTCGTTAAACGATTCTTGCCATGAAGCAGGTATAATTCCATGTCCAAAGCGGCTTCCCCAGGGAGAATATGTTCATTGGGAAGGGTTTTCACCCAGCCGAAGCCACATTTTTCGGCCACCGCGATGCTGGCAAGATTGCTCTGGTGCACCACTATATGCAAAGTCTGCAATTGCAATTCTTCGAAGGAAATGACGACCACTCTTTTAATGGCCCTTGACATCCATCCTTGCCCTGCGAACGCTTTACCAATTGCATATGCCAATTCCGCGGTTTTTTGATCCCAATCTATTTCTTTGATGATGATGAGGCCCACCACCTTATTCCGCAACGGCTCCCGTATGGCATAGGTAAATTCCGATCGGTTTTTCCGTTCCACATTTTTTTTACAATGTAGGCCTCAGAGGCAGTTACGCTTAGATTTTGGGCCAAGGTTCGGGGAAAAAAGCGTAGAAACCGGTCCTGGTTTGTGCGCATTAAATCACAAAGATCCTGGGCATCCAAAGCTGAGAATTCGGTAATTTGAAAACCATGGTCCATGCCAATCTTAACAAACGGTCTTTAAAACGACTCAGCGGTTTGGTATTCCTTTACGGCATCGACAAAGGCTTTGGCGTGGTCTACCGGAATATTCGGAAGAATCCCATGTCCAAGGTTCACCACATAGCGGTCTTTCCCGAACTCATCGATCATTTTGGTCACCATTTTCTTTATCTCGGAAGGGGGAGAAAGCAATCGGGCCGGATCAAAATTTCCTTGAAGCGTAATTTTACCTCCCGTCAAATAGCGGGCATTTCTGGCAGAGCAGGTCCAATCGACGCCCAAAGCGGCAGCGCCGGATTTGGCCATGTCGCCCAAAGCGAACCAGCAGCCCTTTCCAAAAACGATTACCGGTGCATGCTGTTTGAGTGCATCCACGATTTGTTGGTTATAATGCCAGGAAAACTCCTGATAATCGATGGGAGAAAGCATCCCGCCCCATGAGTCGAAGATCTGCACCACATCGACTCCGGCCCGGATCTTCGCTTTCAAGTAAGCGATGGTGGTATCGGTAATTTTTTGTAAAAGCTGATGGGCCGCCACCGGTTGGGTAAAACAGAATTCCTTGGCCCTATCGAAGGTCTTGCTTCCTTGCCCTTGAACACAGTAGCACAAGATGGTCCATGGAGATCCGGCGAAACCAATCAATGGCACTTGGTCCTGCAATTTTTCCTTAGTCGCTCTCACGGCATGCATCACATAGTCCAAAGCAATCCCAACCTCCGGCACCACCACCTGGTCCACGTCGGTTTGTGACCTGACCGGATTGGGCAGGTACGGGCCGAAATTGGGTTTCATTTGCACTTCTATTTCCATGGCCTGTGGCACTACCAGGATATCGGAGAACAAAATGGCCGCATCCATACCGAAACGACGAATGGGCTGTACCGTGATCTCGGAAGCAAGTTCCGGGGTGCGGCATCGGGTAAAGAAATCGTACTTATCGCGTATTTCCCTGAATTCGGGCAAATAGCGCCCTGCCTGGCGCATCATCCAAACCGGGGGCCGATCCACGGTTTCGCCTTTCAGGGCCCTTAAAAACAAATCGTTCTTTATCATATATCCAATCTTTGTATCGGCTTTACTTCTGAATCGCCGCATAGGTCTCATTGACCAGAGCGATCACGCTCTCTATAGAGGGCATTTTGGCTACGCGAACATCGGAGAAATGCGCTTGCGCCGCCATGGCCGTGGTATCACCTATACAGAATGCGATTTTGTCGGGCTTGTTCTCCAAAAGGTAGCTGGCCACTGTTGACGGACTATAGAACATGACACCTTCCACCGAGGCAGGCACCTTTACGGGAGAATATTTGGTCTTATAGGCCTCTATTTCGTTCACTACGATCCTGTTTTCGGTGAGGATGGTGGGCAGATCGTCCATTCTTTGATCGCCACAGAAGAAAGTGACCTCCAGGCCTTCCATATATTCCACAAGGTAATCGGCAAGTTTTTTAGCGTTGTTCGCGCTATGCTTTACCTTCCCCAAACGATTTTCGATCAAACGCTTGGTGCGTCGCCCCACGCAATAAATGTTTTTAAACCTCAATTCTTCCTTCGGTGCACTGGTCAACAGGGCCTCGACCGCATTTTGACTGGTAATCACCACATTATCAATGGGATTTTTAAGGACACTGAGCGGGATGCGATTCGGACTCACTTTGAGAAAATCTTCCGCCTGAACGACCAGTCCGTCCTTAAAAAGCTGCAACTGGCCGGCCGTTAGGTTTTTTGTGGAAAATATTCTTGCAGACCTGGTCGATTCCTGAAGTTCGTTCATCAAACGCTTTCCCCCCCGGATCAAGATATGCTCGGCACATTCGGAAGCCAGATTATGGTATTGGGAGATTGGCAACGTTTTTTCCGTTTCGAGTTTCTTGCTGCCATCCCGGGTGAGCAAAACACCCTTCAAGGTAATGTTATCTCCGTCGATGGTCGCCAAGGCCCCAATAGGTGCGGTACAACCGCCCTCCAACAAACTTAAAAATCGTCGTTCCACACTGGTGCAGATTTCAGTTTCACGGTGGTTCAGCAAAGCAAGTGCCCCTCTGAGTTCTTCATCTTCCTCCATGGCCATGACCACCATTGCGCCCTGTGCCGGAGCGGGGACCATCCAGGTCAGTCCGATGGTATTGCTGGGCTCCAGTCCGAGTCGATTGAGTCCGGCCGCTGCGAAAATGGCACCGTTCCATGACTGTTTTTCCAATTTTTCGAGCCGGGTATTGACATTGCCGCGCAGATCGACCACGGAATGCGAAGGATATCGGTTCAACCACTGGGCCTGTCTTCGGAGGCTACCCGTGGCAATAACGGCGTTGGGCTGGGCCAAAAATTCTTCGTTGTGCTTGTATACCAAGAGGTCTATGGTCGGACCCCTTTCCAAAACGGCCGCCTGGACAATTCCTTTAGGCAGGGCGGTTGGCACATCCTTCATCGAGTGCACGGCCACGTCGATCTCGCCTTTGAGCATGGCCATATCGAGGGTCTTGGTGAAAATACCGGTAATGCCCAACTCGTAGAGGGGCTGGTCGAGCACCAGATCCCCCGTAGACTTTACGGGTATCAACTGGGTTTGGTAACCCAAGGTCTCCAGCTGTTCCTTAACGGTGTGGGCTTGCCACATCGCCAATTCACTGTCGCGGGTACCGATACGTATCGGTCGGTTCATTTGGAATGGACTTCAAGTTGGAAAATCCTTTGTATCAGTTCCAAACTGCTGTCCGAATCGACATTCTCATCTTTGAGGTGGTTGGCAAACTGCTTGGTGATTTTTTGGATGATGCGATTTGAAATCACATCGGCCTGTTCGGCATTGAAATCGGATTGTTTTTTGGACTGGTAATCGAGTTCCTCCTCCTTCATCACTTTCAATTTCTGTTTCAGGGCCTTGATCACCGGTGCAAATTTTCGGGTTTCGAGCCATTGGACAAATTCTCCCTTGATGCCTTCAATGATCGCTTCCGCATCAGGAATATGTTCCTTTCTGCGCGCCATGGTGCCATCCGTTAATTGGGAAAGATAATCGAGGTGCACGAGGGTTACCTGCTCCAATTCGGCCACCTCATCTGCCACATTTTTAGGGACCGATAGGTCTAGGATCAACAAGGGTTTTTTAGAATGGATCATTTCCTTTGAAATGGTCGGGGATTTTGCCCCAGTGGCCACGATCAGCACATCCGCATTCCTTATTTCGGTTTGCAGCTCCCCATGGTCTTTCACTGAAAGATTGAATTTTCCAGCAATCCTTTCGGCCTTGTCCTTGGTGCGGTTGATAAGGGTAATATGATTGTTCTTGGTATGTTTGATCAGGTTTTCACAAGTGTTTCTACCTATTTTTCCAGTCCCGAACAACAAGATGTTCTTCTCTGAAACATCGGTGACATGGTTAAGGATATATTGTACCGAGGCAAAGGCCACCGAAGTGGTGCCTGAAGAAATTTCAGTCTCGTTTTTAATGCGTTTACTGGCCTGGATCACCGCATTGCTCAGGCGTTCTATGAAAGGATTGGCAAGTCCGGCCCTTTTTGATCGGCTAAAGCTCGAACGCAATTGACTGATGATCTCGAAGTCGCCCAATATTTGGCTGTCCAGTCCCGTGCCCACCCGGAAAAGATGGTTGATGGCATCGTTGTTTTTGTAAACATAGGCCACCTCCTGAAACTCCTCTACGGAGCCCTGTGTATTGTCACATAGAAGTTTGATCAGTTGAAAGGGGTGCTGCGCAAAACCATGCAACTCGGTGCGGTTACAGGTCGAGGCGACCAAGAGTCCGTCGATACCCTGTGCCTTGGCCTGCTGTAAAATTTGCTCCAGGCCCTCCTCGTCCAAGCTGAATTTGCCACGAACATCGGCTTCCGCCTTCTTATAGCTCAGACCTATGGTATAGAAAGAATTATGTCTCGAAATATGGTAATCTTTCATATGGATTTTGCAAACGGATACAAAAGTAACCGCATTTGAAGTCTAAAAATAACGCTAGCGGTACAATTAATATCGTTTCGGGTATTTATTTCACCATTTTTGATGCATATGAACAAAATCCTTTAAATTTGCCCTTAAAACAAGGCAAACGTATTTTTTTATTTAGAATGTTTCTAAATAAAACGATTCCGTTTACGACCGCTATGGATTTAAAAAATATCGCTCAAGGTTCATTTCAGGAGTTCTTTGTCGAAGACGGATTTTACGTTTTTAAGATACAGAACGACACCCCTCAATTGCAAAAAATCATGAGGGCGATAGACAGCACCTACCTGCAATTTCATTTTTGCCTGAAGGGATCGGCCAAATTCATTTTCAATGAAGGGCATTATGCACTCGATGTTTCAGAGGAAAATTCACTTTTGCTCTACAATACCCAGCTGGCCCTTCCTTTGGATATGGAACTCAGCCCCAATTCATGGATGGTTTCGGTAGTGATGACCATCCGCAAATTTCACTCCCTGTTTTCCAAAGAGGCAGACTATATCCCTTTTTTAAGTGCCGAGAACAAGGATAAAAAATATTATGTGCAGGAGGCATTTTCCCCTGCCATAGCGGTCATTCTTAGCCAAATCATGAACAACAACCTACATCCATCGGTGAAGGCCCTGTATATTAAGGGAAAGGTCTATGAGCTGATCTCACTTTATTTCAACAAAGGCGAGGACACCGACTTGGAGCAATGTCCTTTCCTAGTCGATGAGGACAACGTGCGCCGAATCCGCAAGGCAAAGGAAATCATCATTGCCAGAATGGCAGAACCTCCCACTTTACATGAACTTTCCGAAGAGATCGGCCTCAGCCTCAAAAAACTTAAGGAAGGCTTTCGGCATATTTACGGCGATTCGGTTTTCAGTTTCCTGTTCGACTATAAAATGGAGCATGCACGAAAACTGTTGGAGAGCGGGAAACACAACGTCAACGAAGCAGGACTTAAGGTGGGCTATAGTACGGCAAGCCATTTCATATCCGCCTTCAAGAAAAAGTACGGCACTACTCCCAAGAAATATTTGATGGCACTGGCCAACCCTTCATAGGTTGCTCTTGAACTATGACTTGGCGCAATGGGTTGAATTGCAAGTGCCAAATTCTTTTTAACACCTCCCCACCCCAAAGTAATTTTAAAATAGCGATATTTGGGCCGTTCAATTTCCTAAAACAACCAACATGACGAATTCGGCACTTATAGGTTCTATCCTCTTTCTTTCATTAGCTTTGTTAATTGGGTGCGGCTCAGCCAAGATCAATGAAGACGTTTCATTCGTTCACCGTGAACCCCTAGGCGAAAAAATAGTGCCCATTTCCAAAATCGCTAAAATCTTGGTTTTTACCAAAACAAATGGTTACCGTCATAAATCGATAGAAAAAGGTGTCGCTACCTTAAAGGAATTGGGCAAGGACAACCGATTTCAAATCACGCAGACCGAAGACTCGCTCTCATTTAGCCCTGCAAATCTCAAAAAATACAAAATGATCATCTTTTTGAGCACGACGGGAGACGTTTTGGGCGAACGCCAACAAAGGGCTTTGGAAGGGTATATCAAAGGGGGAGGTAGCTTTATGGGCATTCATGCGGCTGCCGATACCGAATATGATTGGCCCTGGTATGGCAAGCTGGTCGGCGCCTATTTCAAAAGTCATCCCAACGATCCTAACGTGCGGGAGGCCACTATCGAAGTCGTGATGAAAAACCATCGATCCACTGCCCATTTACCGGATAAATGGGTGCGTAACGATGAATGGTACAATTATAAAAATATAAATCCCGAACTCACCGTTTTGATGAAGTTGGATGAAACCAGTTATGAAGGGGGCGAAAACGGGGATGACCATCCGATCGCGTGGTACCACAGCTATGATGGCGGAAGTGCATTCTATACCGGTGGGGGCCATACGGAGGAGTCTTTCGATGAGCCCGAATTCCGGGAACATTTGGTAGGGGCCATCTTTTACTGCCTTAAACGATACTAAATATCCTAAATTAGGGTCTTATCGGCCTTGCGACCATAATACCGGTATTCTTCTTGACGCCTTTGAGATAATCGGAAAGCGGCAGCTTCGATACCTCCACCTGCCCTGAGCCTGTGGAAGCGTGCAATAAGTAAATCCGGCCATCGGCCTCCCTTGTGGCGATACCGGTGTGGGTGATATCCAAACCTTCTATCGCAGTAGTCAGGGCTATGATATCTCCAGATTGTATCAACGCCTCGCGCGATTCGATTTGATCTTGTGGTAAAACACAGATTGCCCGGCTGTTAAGCTTGTTTTCGGAAGCCTTTATTTTTTCAAAATTCCCGTTCTGTTTCAAAAATGGGTATAACTCCCTATGGGTACTCATAAAATTGATGGTCTTTACAATTTCAATGCCCCCGATTTGTGCGGTGATATCCTTCAACAATCCTTTTTGTTCATTATTGGATATCCATTCCGAAAAATAATGGAGCCTGGAAGGGTAACCGTTCAATTTACCATCCTCGTAGCGAATGGTTTCCAGATTCCGGGCATAGGCGTCGAAATGTTCTTGGCCCGCATTCAGCATCATGCCGAATGCCAATACGTTTTCTACAAAGGTGGTACAGTCGAGTCCGTGCAGATTCACCACGAGCGCTTCAGATTCACCAATTTCCAAGGTCTTGGCAACATAGGGTGTCTTCAGGAAAGTTTTACCCACTTCTACCAGTATTTCGCCATAGTCGCTCCCCGAGTGTTCCGAAATTTCAAGGATCTTATTTTCAACAGCCAGTTTGTCACGGGCCGAACAAACGATTTCTTGAGCTCCTATGAATTGGCTGGCGCAACAAAGTGTGGCCCAAAAGACCCTTCTTCCCATTTTCATCGTTTTATGTAAAAATAACAAATTACCAGCCATGGTAACCAAAGCCACCATATACATTCGGCCGGTACACTTCCGCTCTCGGTCGATCCTTGAGCAAAAATTCCTCAGTAGCCCTTTCCATGGCCTCTTCATCGGTATCAGTATCCTCGATCCGGGCACTGTGCGCCGATTTGTAGAAGGGTTTGGCGGCAAGGGCCTTGCCCTTTTCGAAAACGACCAGACTCATTTTGAAGTTTTGGTCATAATCGTCCTTGTTGCGCGATTTGAAATAATATCCGGTAAAAGACCTGTCCTCAAAACGCAATGGCTGTTCTCCCAAAAGGTGGAGCGAATCGCGCGTTTTGTCGAAATGACCATTTTCATAGAGCAAAGACTCCGCCAAATACCTTTCACTTCTATATTTTGAAGGGAACAGCTCAAGTTTATCGATGCCCTTTAA
>JBATHI010000465.1:0-5854 GCA_049666645.1 Flavobacteriaceae bacterium
GTTTTATGGCCATAACGAATACCGACCTTGCCCAGCACCTCAATGTTGGGAATGAATTCAATGGCGTTCCCCACCAGCTTTTCCTGAAAAAGGATGCCCAAGTCCGAGCCCTTTCTGTATTTGGGAAGAACGCGATGGGCATTTTTGATCAAAATATAGAAAAACAGTTTATTGTTTTCAGGAATCAAAAAGTAGTCTTCTGATGCAAAATCGGTCAATCTATCTGTTGCCAGAATTTCCAATGCGCTTAGCAAGGACCAAAAGATCAACTCGCGGGGATATTCCCGTTGGTAGTCTTCCCCAAAATGGCCAGCTTCCACCAATATAGTAGGAATTCCAATCATTTGGAGGGTATCCCCTATACAATTGGCATTGAAGTTGTCATCATATCTGCCTACTTGTCCAGGAATCATCAACTGCAATGCCTTGTTCATCGCCACGATCAATCGCATCGCCAACAATCGATTCCCTGAAACCGATCTATCGACATCAAAAGTTGGGGCAAGAAATGAAACAGTGGCCGGCCGTTCCGTGTCGGCAACATTGAATATTGTCCTTTGGTCGTGCAAATTAAAGCAGAAATCGGGCTTGAACAATTTATAGACCCTTTGCAAGGCTTTGCTTTCGGGCTGGGTCAATGTTTGTGCATCACGGTTTAGGTCAACCGAGTTGGCATTTAGCCTAGTATATGCTTTTGCCCCATCCGGATTAAGTATGGGGATAATCCGGAGCTGACATTTTTCAAGAATCGTCTTGGCCATAAAATCATCCGACGACAGGTAATTCAACAGATCTAATATGGCTTTGGTGGTGGTGCTTTCGTTACCGTGCATTTGAGACCACATCAGTATCTTCAGCTTCCCACTGCCCAAAGTCAATGATAGGATGGGAAGGCCAAGGACTGAGATACCCACTTGTTCCCGTTTGAAATGTACTGACATCGAAGTCAATAATGGTAAGATGTGGTCAAGGGTCACATAACGGCCTTGAACGGATCGCGCTTTATACTTGATATACCCTTGTCGTTTTACCTCCATTGCATTTCATCGGTCCTGACAAAAATAACACCAATATAAATTACACATGTAAACACTAATAGTTACTTTTGTAATCATAAAAGGCGAAAGTTAAAAGCTTGGAATATACATTTGTAAACTTTTTTAAAACAAACAATAATTAATAGTTTATAGTGTTGTTAATCAGTATTCTAATTAATTGTATTTAAAGTAATATATTAAATATTAAATTGCATTTTAAGAGTTTTGAGGCTGTTTCAAGGTTATTTTTCTTACGGCATACTTTCAAAGAATATATCATGGTAAACACAGAGGAATTTGTTGGGAGGTTGGAACAGCTTTTAGAATATTATGGGCTCTCCGCTGCGGCTTTTGCCGATAAGATCGAAGTGCAGCGTTCGGGAATTTCGCATTTGCTATCGGGCAGAAACAAGCCAAGTTTGGATTTCGTCATGAAGGTCGTGCAGACCTTTCCGGAAGTTAATCTTTATTGGTTGCTCAATGGAAAAGGAAGCTTTCCTGCCATACTTAAAAGCACTGTCTCCGCCCCATCGAATGAATCTCAAGGCAAAAATAAAATTTCAATGGAAAAAGCCCCTAAAGAGAAAACCATTGAAAAAATCGTGGTTTTTTATTCCGATGGAAGTTTTAAGGCCTATAGTGGAATATGAACCCCAAATTCTTAATTTTGCGGGAATGCGCAACCAGATCCTATTATCCACAATGGCCATCAGCCTTCTGGCGGCCTGCTACCGTCCCGAACGAAACTGCGGACAATTTAAAAACGGCAGCTATTCGTTCACATCGTCCATTGGTGGTGTGGAAATGACTACCACCTTTCTGCGCAAGGAAGGTTTGGAAATTGACTATTTCAACGGAAAAGCCGATTCTGCCTCAGTCCGATGGATTAATGATTGCGAGTATATCGTCAAAAAATTGAATCCGAAGAACAAAGCGGAAGAAAAATCGGTGCAAATCAAAATTTTGTCAACTACCGATAATTCCTATACCTTTGAGTACGGCCTGGTTGGAAGCAGCAAAAAATCGAGAGGTACGGCCTTTAAAACAAACTGAGTTATGTGGGATATCTTTTCCAGCGTCGATGCTTGGGTCGCTTTGCTTACCCTGACCTTTTTAGAGATTATCCTGGGAATAGACAATATCGTTTTCATCTCCATTGCAGCCAATAAATTGCCGCAAAAAGACCAAAAAAGAGCCACCAACCTGGGACTGCTTTTGGCTATGGTACAACGCATTATTCTATTGTTCGCAGTTTCCTTCCTTATAGGCCTCAAGATTCCATTTTACTACATCACAACTTCATGGCTCACAGTAGGGATAAGCGGCCAGGCCATAATCCTTTTTTTCGGTGGTCTTTTCCTATTGTACAAAAGCACCTCCGAGATCCATGAAAAAGTGGAATTGCCGGAGCACGATGAAGATGCGATCAAGGCGAAGAACATTACCAGTTTCTCCAAGGCCATCGTTCAAATCGTTATTATCGATTTTATTTTTTCGATCGATTCGATATTGACCGCCGTAGGGATGACCAACGGTATAGGAGAAAAGCCGATGGATGCCTTGATATTGATGATTATTGCCGTGGTGATTTCCATCGTGATCATGATGCTCTTCGCCAATCCGATCAGGGTTTTCATCAACAAGCACCCATCCATGCAATTATTGGCACTTTCGTTTTTGATCTTGATCGGATTCATGTTGATAGCCGAGGCGGCACATTTGAGCCATACCAAGGTGTTCGAACAGGAAATAGGCGTCATCCCCAAAGGATATCTTTATTTTGCCATTGCTTTCTCCTTATTGGTAGAATTTCTCAATATCAAAATGAGAAAGAAAGAAAAGTCTTTGGCCAATGATGATCGGGCATGATGGGCGCTATATTCCGATTACCGGAATTTTGGGCTCAATGTGAGATTCAGCAAAACAATCAAAGGAACAGGAAACTCTTTTAGGGAAGTTGTTACGGACTAGTTGGGCCGGCTGAATGCTATTTCCGGATGTTCCATTTTTTGCTTCTTGAACAATCGCTGTTGCTGTTTTACCGTCATTGTACTGCCATCATGGCTCCATCCCGGGGGGCCGAAAATATACATCAATGCATGGGACAACTTCCTGGATTTTCTCACGTCCTTCCAAATATCCTTGAACTCGTGGGTGAGGATAACAATGGGATTATGTGAATTTGGGGCATGTATAACACCGTATTTCACGTCGATGTCATCGTCAAGTTCTTTCCAAGTACCAAATAGCTTATCGAATATGTTCAAGAATCCGCCATGATTCTTGTCCAAATACTCCACATTTTGGGCATGATGCACTTGGTGCATGGTGTGGGTATTGAAGATTTTTTCGATAAAACCCATTTTTGGAATGTACACCGAGTGCAGTTGAAACTGCCAGAGCGCTTCTATCCCCAAGCAAACGACTACCATCTCGGGCGGGAATCCCATCGCGGGCATCCACATATAGAACAGGGGTTTATAAAGAATGGTAAACCAGCCGTTACGTACCGCTGTACCCAGATTGAAATTGTCGGAGGAATGGTGAACGATGTGGGCTGCCCACAAAATACGCACTTCATGATTGGCACGATGGAACCAATAGTAGGTGAAATCATCGGCCAATTGGCATAGCAGCCAAACATACCATGCATAACCGAAGGACTCATATCCTATAATATTGGTGCGAATCCCTTCCACTAAAGGATTGAACAGGTCATAGGTGAACTCAAAGATTACAATCGCAGAAATAAGCTTGATCAAAGGTGCGATGATGGCCGATCCGACACCCATGAACCCGCTGGCAAACAAATCTTTCCATTCATAGAGATGGTCATCTCCATGGGTCTTGCTATAAGTAAGTTCTAGAAGAATGAAGGCAATAAAACAAGGTACTCCGTATACCAGGGGGTTGGTAAAATCCATTTAAAAATATAGTATTTTGGCTAAGATAGCGATTAATGTTACGAATCATTGGTTCTTTAACCTTTTAGCAACGGTTTTGGCTAAGATTTGGCAAATCCAGTGGCCACATTAATAATTATTTCTTAAATGTTTGCACGATTCAATACCAACTTTAAAAAATATTGTGAGGCGACGTTTGAAGCACCAATTATTGGTCGATCAAAGACCTTCTGCAGTTTTCGAATTGAATATTTGAACCTCAAATTGTCCCATTCCACGGATACTTCAGGTACACATCCAAGCGAAATATCGGCGGCTGTTTTCTTCCAAATCCTTTTATTTTGGACGGAAAATTCACGGCTTTAGAACAGTTTAATTTGTCCATCGCCATCTTCCTCTTCCCCATCCGAATCCTTTGCTCTGTTTTGACCGCCTTTCCCTGACGAACCCTTGTCTTCGTTCGCTTCCACATTCTCCTCATCGACCACTTCAATCTCCGCCGGTTCATGGGGGGCGGGTTCTTCATAGGGCAGCGACTCGAGTATATTTACATTTTTAATTTTTTCTGAAGTCAATTGATTACCTAAAGCTTTTATTCCTTTGATTGATATAAAAGATTCTATATCAACGATTTGATTTGGTTTTACATCCTTTCCTCTTGGCTTTGCAAACTCTAATTGAACCACTGGTCGCCAATCGGTCAGCACCAGCTCCAGAAACGATTTTGGATGTTCAGAAATAAAGGTTTCTTCCTTGTTCTCATTCTCGATCACAAATCTCTTTACATAGTAACGCTCTTTATCCCCGTCGAAGTAAATCGCAGACAAGGGCTTGTTGGGATTCCATTTTTCAAGAACGATCATGTCCTCATCAAAATGGGTCGACATGGTCGGCGCCACAGTTTTCGCCGCACCTTTTTGGGTGACCACCAACAATCGGTCATCACCTCGAAAATCTCCCAATAGTTCTCCGCGCCCATCGACATTGAGGCGTCGCACCACATCGTCGAACCAGATTTTTCTGGGCTTTAGGGTCGAAACCCCTTTTTCTTTGAGTTCAATCCGTTTTACGGAGTATTTGGTCACCAAATTCCCTTTTGAATCGCGACCTTTTATCATAACATCAGCAAAATCAAGGTCCCATTTCAATTTTTTGATACTTCCCGACTGTCGTAGAAGTACCGTTATGACCTCTGCCTCCCCATTCGGGTTTGCCGAAAAATACAACACTTCCGAATTGGGCTTCCCTCCGGCAAGGGGATAGATTTTATCCCTGGTGGTCGAAGTGACGTTAAACCGCTTAATGTAGGAAGGGCCACCTTTCCCGTCTTTGTAGATCATATTATAAATGGTACGGCTATCCTTTTTCTTGAAAACCGCTACGTGAATGATGTTTTTACCAATAAAGGTTTTGGAATCCACTTTGGTCACCATCATATGTCCATCACGGGTAAACACGATAATATCGTCTATATCGCTGCAGTCCGTGATGTATTCATCGCGTTTCATCGAAGTTCCCACAAAGCCTTCCTCCCGGTTGACATATAATTTCGTGTTTCGGATGACCACCTTGGTGGCCTCGATATCGTCGAAAGTCCTTATTTCTGATTTGCGTTCCCTGCCCTTCCCATATTTTTCTTTTAACTATTTAAAGTAATCGATGGCAAAATCGACAAGATGGGCCAAATGGTGTTTTACCTCAGCAATCTTCTTTTCCAAATTATCTAGAAGTTCCTGTGCCTTGTCCAGATCAAATTTTGAAATGCGTTTGATCCTAATTTCGGTAAGCCTTAGGATATCATCTTCGGTAACCGCTCTTCTCAAGTTTTGGGTAAAGGGCATCAATCCCTTATCGATTGCCGCAATAACGCCTTCCCAAGTCTCCTCTTCTTCGATATCCCGATAAATCCTATTC
>JBATHI010000466.1:0-7579 GCA_049666645.1 Flavobacteriaceae bacterium
CCGAACAACCAGCTGAGTTTATCATTGTCTTCCTTGCTAAGGTCGTGAACGGTCTGTACCGCAAAAACCTTGGTGCTTGCATCCCCGAAAAAGTGAATCATGAACCGTATGGGTGTTTGATTTAAGAAAGGTCAAATTTACATCTTTTTACCCAAAGATATTTTGCGAATAGTTAACAGAATTTCAATGCATTGTTGATTACTTCTTCGCCAATCTTGCCATATAGAACCCATCAAAACCGCTTTTGGAGGCGTATAATTTGCGTTCTTCTTCCAAACTGAAATCTTTGCCTTCATCCGAAGCAAGGAATTCTACGACTTGCCGGTTGTTTTCTTGCGGGAGGATGGAACAAGTGGCGTAAACCATTTTTCCCCCAGATTTGACCATTTTGCTATGGCTTGAAAGGATTTCCTGCTGGGTCTGCATCACTTCTTCCAAAAATTCGGGCTGCATTTTCCACTTTGCATCCGGGTTTCTTCTCAGTACCCCCATCCCCGTACAGGGCGCATCGATAAGCACACGGTCGGCGGTGCCATAAAGTTTTTTGATCACTTTGGTAGAATCGATCAGGCGGGGCTCGATATTGTGCGCCCCGTCTCTTTTGGCCCTTCTTTTGAGCTCCTTGAGTTTGTTCGCATAAATATCGAGTGCGATCAATTGGCCTTTGTTTTCCATAAGGGCGGCCAAATGAAGCGTTTTTCCACCTGCACCGGCGCAGCCGTCGATCACCCTTTGACCAGGGGCTACTTCCAAAAATTCCGACACCAGTTGTGAATTGGCATCCTGCACTTCAAAATGCCCATTTTTAAAAGCGTCGGTGATGAAAACATTGGCACGCTCTTCCAGCTTGAGGGCATTGACATGGCCTTTGATGGGTTCCGCAACGATACCCTCGTCCAATAAGGCCTTACGCAATTGCTCACGGGTTGTTTTTAGGGTATTGGCGCGCAGCACCACTTCGGCCTGTTGGTTGAGTGCCGATATTTCTGAAGTCCATAATTTTTCGCCCAAGGCCTGTTCTCCAAGTTCATCGAGCCAGTCGGGAATCGACTCCTTGAATTTTCTGATTTTCGAAAGCTCGTCGAACCGCCCTTTTATCTTTCTGGCAGGAACCGGCTCCAGTTGTTTCCAATCGGGTAGGGCTATGCCCCTCAACACTGCCCATACCGCAAACATCCTGAACAATTTGGGTCTGGTGTAGGGCGACTTCACTTCCGCTATTTCCGCGTAAAGCCTTTTGTAGCGTACCATGTCGTAAGTGGTCTCGGCAATAAAACCGCGGTCTCGCGCGCCCCAACGTTTATCGTATTTGAGCACCTTTTCAACCACTTTGTCGGCGTATTCCCCTTCATTGAAGATAAAGTTGAGTGCATCGATCACTGCAAAGACCAGGTTTCTGTGTAATTTCATGATAAAAATTAAGGCTGCAAAGGTATGGTATTCGTTAGGATTCCTTTACCTTTTGAAAATCTTTATGCCCATGCGATCCAGTTTGCTTTTTTTGTTTTTTTGTTTCCTACTTTCCTGCAACCGCCAAGCAGAACGAAAACCTTTTACCACTGTTGAAATCGAAGTTATTTATGAAGACTCGCTGAGTATCAGGGCCATCGAGATCATGGGCAACAGCTTGGCGTTCGCGGCCGACAAGGGCGTTTTTGGAACGATCGATCTGCAATCCGGGAAGTTGCGTTCCAATGTACAGCGATTTGACACCATTGTTCCCGAATTCCGTGCCGTAGCCCATACCGCCAACGATTTCTTCATGCTATCGGTCGGAAATCCTGCCTTGTTGTATAAAACGGGGGATCATGGTGGGATGGATCTGGTGTATAAGGAAGAGGGAGAAGGGGTCTTTTACGATGCCATGGCCTTTTGGAACGATCGCGAGGGCATCGCTTTTGGGGATAGTATGAAGGGATGTCTGAGCATTATCGTCACAAGGGATGGGGGTTTCACTTGGTCGAAACTGTCCTGTTACCAATTGCCGGATCCATTGGAAAACGAAGGGGCATTCGCGGCCAGCAACACCAATATCAAAACCATAGGAGACCAGGTTTGGATCGGCACCTCGGGAGGGCGCATATTGCACTCGCCCGACAAGGGGCGGCATTGGGAAGTTTTCAAGACGCCCATAAAAAAACAAGAACCTACGGAAGGCATCTATTCCATTGATTTTTATGATCAAAATTTGGGATTTGCGATAGGGGGCGATTATACCGATCCGGAAAATAAAAGCGCGAATAAGGTAGCGACGGTGGATGGAGGGAAGACTTGGCAAATCATGGCAGACCAGCTAGATCCTGGGTATCAGAGCTGTGTGCGGTTTTTGCCCAATGGCGAGGGCAAGGAATTGGTAAGCATGGGCTTTACGGGAATTTATTATACCATCGATTCTGGAAACCACTGGAAAAAGTTATCATCGGAGCCCTTTTACACTTTTAGGCCGTTAAATGATTCGGTCGCCTATGCGGCGGGCAGAAATCGCATAGCAAAACTTAGTTTTCGATGAAAGCCCTGTCGTTTAAGGATGGCCTCCGTTTTTTTGACGGTATTGTTTGATCAACTGGCGTTTGAATTCCTCTTCCGACCGCAGCAACATCAAGGTTTTTTTGGCAGAGATCAATTTTACCATCTTTTTCAGGAAATTTTGTTCAAGTACCTCCTCTTCTTCTTCGAAGCTGATATACTGGCTTATAAGATCGGAAGCCTCTTTTTCCGTAAGGGCGTCGGCGTTCCTGATCTTTTCCCTGATCTGAACGCGTTCTTTTCGGCGCAAAGCCTCGCGTTCCTGCTCATATTCATTGTAAATGGGCCAAAATGCCTGGGCCTCCTGACTGCTGAGATTCAGTTTTTCAGTAAGGAAGGCTACTTTTAGAGCTTTGATCCTATCGCCGTCTGGTCTGTGCTGTCCGTTGATGGCCATACCGGCAAGCAAACAGGCCATAAACACCACACGTTTGATATTATTCATCATTGTTTAGATTTAATTCTTCAAATTCATCCGTATTATTGTTCAGATAATCAATCACATTTTCTTCATTCAGCCGGCGCTCCAAAATATCGCCGATCTCCAATTCATCGACGGGGATGACTTCCGCGATTTCCATGGTTGACAAGCCAAATTCATTGACCTCAAAATAATTTTCAATATCGGAATTTGCCAAATCTTCAAATCGTATTTCTTGGGGCCCGTTCCATTGAATACCGAAATAAAGCACTGCAACAGCCGCAACTGCTGCCGCGGCATAATAAAGCTTTCGGAACCGGTGCAGTGGGATTACCTTAACCGGAGGTTCCGCCAATCGTAGTTCCATATTGCGATGTAAATCATCAAAATAGCCGTCGGGAACGGAAAAGCCTTCAGATTCCGGTAAACGGCCCACTTCATTGGCGATTTTCCCCATCAGTCGGCCCGTAAAACCCTCAAAATAATCTTCCGGCGTTTTATAAGGATTCTTCTTGTTCAATTCCTTCATTTGTTTATATGACTGCGTTCGGTGCGAAAGGTTTAATTTGTCGTTAAATAGGACTCAATTTTCTTCACCGCTAAATGGTAGGAGGCTTTGAGTCCGCCCACCGAGGTTTCCAATATTTCCGAAATCTCTTCATATTTCAATTCCTCGAAATACTTCATATTGAACACCAATTTCTGCTTTTCAGGAAGGGTGGCGATCGCTTTTTGCAACTTTAGCTGTATCGCATCCCCTTCAAAATAAACATCGGATTCCAACTTGTTGGCCATGGTTTCTTGGTATCCCTGCAGATCCTGACCCAATATTTTCGATTTTGATTTTAAAAAACTGAGTGCCTCGTTGGTCGCTATTCGATACATCCATGAGTACAATTTACTATCCCCTTTAAAGCCCTCTATATTTCTAAAGATCTTGATAAACGTATTCTGCAGCACGTCATCCGTGTCATCATGGTCTAGAACGATTCGGCGGATATGCCAATACAACGGTTTTTTATAAGTATCGACCAACACCTCAAAAGCCGATGCCCGGGTATTCCCATCTTTTAGTTGGTAAACTAATGTCTCTTCCGTCAACAATGATTCGGTAGTAAGGTTGTTGATAAGACCTTAAAATTAGTGAAAGGTTTAACCATCCACAAACCTTATTTATTGGGACAGTCGGAAAAATGGCCCTCCCAACGACTTTAAAACGATTGCGCCATGGCCAGTATAAGTGGATGTGGTACTAGAAGGATTGCATTTCAACCAGCTTCTTGTAGACTCCGTTTTTGGCCAAAAGTTCGGCATGGGATCCCTGTTCCACGATTTCCCCTTTTTGGAGCACTACAATGGTATTGGCACTCTGAATGGTCGAGAGTCTGTGTGCAATGACTATTGAAGTTCGGTTGCGCATCATTTTTTCAAGGGCATCCTGCACCAATCGTTCACTTTCGGTATCGAGGGCGGAGGTGGCCTCGTCCAAGATCATGATCGGGGGGTTTTTTAATACCGCCCTGGCAATGGAGAGCCGCTGTTTCTGTCCCCCACTCAATTTATTGCCGCTGTCCCCAATATTTGTGTTGTAACCCTCCGGAAGTTCAGTGATAAACTCATGGGCATTGGCAATTTTCGCCGCGTCCATAATATCTTCCATATCGGCATTTTGCCTGCCCAGTCCGATATTGTTCCTTACCGTATCGTTGAATAAAATCGAATCCTGGGATACCAGGCCGATAAGGTTGCGCAGCGAGGTCTTGGAGATGTCCTTGATATTGATGCCATCAATTAGGATTTCACCTTCGTTCACATCATAAAAACGGGTCACCAAATTGGCAATGGTGCTCTTCCCACTACCCGATTGACCAACCAGGGCAACGGTATGTCCTTTCGGAACGGTTAAACTGAAATTTTTCAGTACTGAATCTTCCTCATATTGAAAGGTGATGTCCGCCAAATGCACTGCCGTTTCGAACTCTTTTTTCTCCACCGCATGCGGTGCATCCTTTATCGGGTTTTCGGTTTCCAAAACCTCCAGTACCCTTTCTGCGGCCGCATTGCCTTTTTTTACTCCGTAAGCAGCCTTGCTGATCGATTTTGCAGGGGTCAGGATGTTATAGGCCAAGCCCATATAAGCTATAAAGGAGGAGGCGTCAAGCGTATCCTCCACCAACACCATTTTGCCTCCGAACCAGAGCAGCACACCGATGACCAGGATCCCCAAAAATTCACCTGATGGCACCGCTAAATTCTGTCGGTTCAATAATTGGTTCGAAAAATCGAAGAACCGTTTTGTGGAGGCTTTAAAGATCTGATAAAAGTGCGATTCGGCATTAAAGGCCTTTACGACCCGGAGTCCGCCAAGGGTTTCTTCGACAATCGATAAAAACTGGCCCTGTTCGCGTTGCACATGGTCGGATTGTCGCTTGAGCGATTTGCCGATAGACGAGATGATCATCCCCGACACGGGGATGAAAATGAACACAAAGATGGTCAGTTTCACACTGATCAAAAACATGATCACTATGGTAAACAAGATGGTCAGCGGTTCCCTGACGATCAGCTCGAGCACCGAAAGAAAGGAATGCTGGATTTCCAATACATCGGAGGTGATCCTGGCTATGATGTCACCCTTGCGCTTCTCGGAATAATACGAAATGGGCAAATCGATGATTTTTTGGTACAATTTGTTCCTGATATCCATCAACACCCCATTTCTTAGGAAGGTGATAAAATACATGGCCAAATAGTTGAAGATGTTTTTGAACAAAAACAGCACCAGAACCATGCCGATGACCAATACGAGCCCGTTCATGGGATCGTCTTGCGAGAGGCGGCCCACCTGATAGTTCATATAGTCGAGATAATAGTCTTTCAGCTTGCCGATCCCCTCAAAATCGGGAGGAGCGGTCATTTGTTTTGTTTTGTCGAACAACACCTCCAGCATGGGAATCAGTGCCGCGAACGAGAGCGCGCTGAACAGCGCATAGAGTATGTTGAATAGGATGTTCAGGTAACCGTACCTGCGATAGGGTTTCGCAAAACGGAGGATTTTTTTAAAATAATCCATTAATTGAGTTTGAGTTCCTTAAGGATACGGTCGATCTTTGCATCCAATTGCGCCCCCACATTTTGGAAGTCCGCCGCCTTGTCCAACCGGGCATTCACGCTAAAATAGAATTTGATCTTGGGTTCGGTCCCGCTGGGCCTTGCCGCCATTCGGGTGCCATCTTCGGTGGTATAGATCAAAACATTCGATTTGGGGATATCGATTTTGGTGGTCTTCCCTGAAATCAAATGTTTTGAGGTGGAAGTATTGTAGTCATCGACCATGATGACCGGAGAACCGTCGAGCTGCTTCACGGGTTTTTCTTTATAATCGACCATCATCTGTTTAATTTCTTCCGCTCCTGAAATGCCTTTTTTGGTCAAGGAAATCAATTTTTCCTTAAAAAAACCATATCTCACATAGCAATCGATCAAATCTTTATAAAAAGAACTGCCATTGGCTTTGGCCTGTGCACCGATCTCACAGGCGAGCAGGGTAGCGGTTACGGCATCCTTATCGCGAACGAAGTCTCCTACCATATAACCGAAGCTCTCTTCCCCGCCCCCCACAAAATACTGGTCGGGAAAATCCTTGATCATTTTGGCGATCCACTTGAATCCGGTTAGGGCGGTTTTATATTCAACGCCATAGGATTTCGCCATCTCCTCCATCATGGGCGTGGAGACTATGGTGGAAGCGATGAACTCGTTCCCCGTAAAGCCCTTTTTCTTGCGCTGATCCAACAGAAATTTGGTCATCAATATCATGGTCTGATTTCCATTGAGAAGCTCCATTTTTCCCTCCAGGTTCCTTACGGCTATGCCCAGACGATCTCCGTCGGGATCGGTTCCGACCACCATGTCGGCACCGATGGCCTCCGCCTCGTTGATGGCCATGGATAGCGCTTCAGGCTCCTCGGGGTTCGGGGATTTCACCGTAGGGAAATTGCCATCGGGTACTGCTTGTGCTGCAATGATGTTCACATTTTCATATCCGGCACGCTTCAATACTTCAGGTATGGCGGTGATAGATGTACCGTGCAGGGAAGTAAAAACGATTTTAAAATGATCCTTGTCCTTGGCCTTGAAATTTCCATTTAAAAGGGAAGCCTTGATAAAAGCCTCGTCCACTTCCTTGTCTATCATTTGAATCAGGGAATTGGAAGCTTTAAAATCGATGTCTTCAAAAGAAAGGCGGTTAATTTCTGCAATGATTTCACCGTCTTGCGGGGGAACGATTTGACCACCGTCGGTCCAATAAACCTTATAGCCATTGTATTCGGGGGGATTATGCGAGGCCGTCAAAACAATGCCGGCATGGCATTTCAAATATTTCACCGCAAAGGAAAGTTCCGGGGTGGTACGCAAGGCCGAAAAAAGAAAAACTTTGATTCCATTGGCCGAAAACACCTCGGCCACAGTTCTGGCCAAGGTATCGCTGTTGTGCCTGCAATCATAGGCGATGACCACTTTAACCTGTTCCCCCGTATAGGCTTTCTTAAGATAATTGCTCAAGCCCTGGGTGCTTTTTCCCAAAGTGTATTTATTGATGCGATTGGTGCCCACTCCCATGATGCCCCG
>JBATHI010000467.1:0-17667 GCA_049666645.1 Flavobacteriaceae bacterium
ACGGTTATCCGAAAATTGGATAATGGTAACAACTGCAATGGCCAATACGGCGGCTACCCCTCCAAGTTTCCACCAAAGGGGAATGATTTTCGATTTTTTTCGTTTATCCAAAGAATCTGAAATTGCCAACCATACCCTATCATCGGGTACCTCCTGCAGGTCTCGTATCTTCTTTTGGAATAGTTTGTCAAGCTTATTTTCGCCCATTTCTAAAAGGGTTTGAATTTCATATTATTTCTTTTTCCGCCATTGGGGGCCTAGTGCAATAGGTCAGGTTTCCAATAGGAAAACCATCACCCCAATGATCGCCATATTTCTGTCGGATTCGATTTTTTCTCTTAATAACATTCTTGCACGCGCCAGATTCGATTTGGAAGTCCCGGTGGACGTTCCCAATTGTTTAGCGATTTCATTGTGCGAATAACCATCCATTACATACATGTTGAAAGTCAGTCTATATTTATTGGGCAACTCCTGAATATAGCGCAACAGGGTCTGTAAGCTGATATCGGAATCATTGGACTCCAAATCGGTTTCCTGTTCTACTTGATTTTCATTGACCACATTCAAGTGTATTTCCTTCCGGTATTTTTGTAAAACCGTATTGATGGTGATCCTTTTGATCCATCCTTCAAAAGAACCCTTGAACCGGTATTGATCGATTTTATCGAAAATGGTCATAAAACTGTCATGAAGGTTGTCCTCGGCTTCCGTTTTATTGCGGGAATATTTAAGGCAAATACCGAAGAGTGCGGCGGAATAATTTCGATATAGGAGTTCCTGCGCCTTCCGATTGCCTTTTTTGCAGTTATGTATGAGCTCTTCTAAACTCAAATTTGTTGGTTAGATTACAATTGATTCGCCATGTCTCCATTACATCGGTCCCATTGCCATTCCATTGAGCGTATGGAACGGTTGATCATGGTGTTCTATATTGATGACTGCTGCCCCGCCTAAATTCTCGTTTTGTGAATTTTCATGAACTTATTCAACCGGCACCTCCACCTGCAAATATATTGGATCTCCATTTTCATCCTCGCCTTGCCAGAATCGGAAAAGATAGGTTTGATCATAGAGTACCACAAAATTAAATGTAGCCTGCACTTCCTCGGTACTTTCCGCACATGCCTCATCGGTTAGCACAGAACCAATGGCCACGACATCACGAACGGTAAGGTCTTTCTGCACCACGTCAAAACCTTCGAAATAGGTACAATCATCGGGCCTTGTATAGGTAACCGTGATTTGATATCTTCCATTCAATTGAAACGATTCCGGTAAGGTGGCCCCAGTAATCTCCAACGCGGTAAAATGAAAATTAACGCCATCGTCGTTGTTACAAGATGTTCCGATCATGACCGTGAACAGTATGCCGAATATAATCGCAAGCCTTTTCATACCATCCGATTTTTCCTTAAGATGCCAAGAAAGCGCAAAGGTTGCGTATTTGGGCCACTGCAGGAACGACTTTTTCATGTGTAGTTGTAAGTGGTAGGCCGATGTATAACAAGGGAAAAGTTAGGGGTATTATTTTATGATTTCCAAGGCTTCCTTAATCTTGCCTTCAAGTTCATCCATAAGTTCGGGATTATCGACCAATAAAGCCTTTACGGCATCTCTTCCCTGGCCTAATTTGGTGTCTCCATAACTGAACCAAGACCCACTTTTTTTGATGATTTCATACTGTACGCCCAGATCTAGGATTTCCCCGATTTTGGATATGCCTTCTCCGTACATAATGTCGAATTCAGCGGTTTTGAACGGAGGGGCAACTTTGTTCTTTACCACTTTGACCCTTGTTTTATTACCCTGGACACCCCCATCAACATCCTTGATTTGGGTAGAACGGCGAATATCAAGCCGTACGGAAGCATAAAATTTGAGAGCGTTTCCGCCTGTCGTGGTTTCCGGGTTGCCGAACATCACCCCGATTTTTTCCCGCAACTGGTTGATGAAAATGACCGTACAATGGGTTTTACTGATCGACCCCGTTAATTTACGAAGGGCCTGTGACATCAAACGGGCATGAAGCCCCATTTTGGAATCGCCCATTTCGCCCTCGATTTCGCTTTTTGGGGTCAGTGCGGCCACCGAATCGATGACCACGATATCGATGGCGCCGGAACGGATTAAGTTATCCGTAATTTCCAAGGCCTGCTCGCCGTTATCGGGCTGCGAAATGATCAAATTATCAATATCCACGCCCAACTTTTGGGCATAAAAACGATCGAACGCATGTTCCGCATCAATAAATGCTGCAATGCCCCCATTTTTCTGCGCCTCCGCAATCGCATGTAGGGTAAGCGTTGTTTTACCTGAAGATTCGGGACCATAAATTTCGATAACGCGGCCCCTGGGATAGCCCCCGACACCTAATGCAATATCCAATCCCAAAGAACCGGAACGAATTACCTCGACATCCTCGACAACACTGTCGCCCATCTTCATGACAGCACCTTTTCCATAGGTTTTATCAAGTTTGTCAAGGGTTAGCTTAAGGGCCTTTAATTTTGCTTCTTTTTCGGAACTCATTTTTCTTTGTGTTAGGACGGCTAAATTACCATTTCTTTTTGCATAATTCAAGCAGAACGGCTTTCGATATCAGTAAAGCGGATCAGCGGCCTTGAAATGTTGAATCTGCCCCACTTTGTGGATGCCAAATGAAAAATTAGGGCAATGTCGCATATCCACGCAACCTTTTTAACCTCTTCGCATCTAGCTTAAAACAGGGTATAGTAACTCAATATTTCATCCATTGTTTTTAGTGGCAATGGGCAGTGGTGGTCATTTCCTTTTTGGTTTCTAAAGAATGCTATGAAGAAGAAAAAATGGAATGGCCCTTAAAGGGCTTTGAATAACTTCAAGGCCCTTTTTTATGGCAGTTTTTCTTGTAAAGGCGCTATCCCCGAAGCCTTCAGGGATATTTTGAGGCCTGTTTTGATTCCCCCATTTAGGCCCTAATTCGAACATGGCAATCCAAACCCATGGCTCCTTCAATCAGCTACTGGGTCGGTTTGCTCGCGAAATATGTTTACTTTTGCATTTTAATTCGAAGCACACATTCTTTAACTTAAATATTGGTATGGCATGCAACTGTACAATACCTTAAGTGCCAAAGAAAGGGAAGCACTTATTGAAGCGGCTGGGCAAGAACGTCTGACCATCTCTTTCTATCAATATGCACATATTGGCAATCCGTCGATTTTTCGCAACCACCTTTTCATCCACTGGAATGGATTGCACGTACTTGGTCGCATCTATGTGGCCCATGAGGGAATCAATGCACAGTTGTCGGTTCCCGCCGTTAATTTTGAAGCCTTCAAAAATCATTTGGACAGCATCGTTTTTTTGAGGCAGGTAAGATTGAACATCGCCATTGAGCACGACAACAAATCGTTCCTTAAACTAAAGGTGAAAGTTCGTAAAAAAATTGTGGCGGATGGTCTGAACGATGCCACTTTTGATGTGACCGATAAGGGGATTCATGTCAATGCCGAACGCTTTAATGAACTTATCGAAGATCCAGATACACTATTGGTGGATATGCGAAACCATTATGAAAGTGAAATCGGACATTTTAAAAATGCCATAACTCCCGATGTCGACACTTTTAGGGATTCCTTGGACATCATCGAAAAATCGTTGGCCCAACACAAGGAGGACAAAAAATTGGTGATGTACTGTACCGGCGGCATTCGTTGTGAAAAGGCAAGCGCCTACTATAAACACAAAGGGTTCAAACAAGTGTACCAACTTGAAGGGGGCATCATCGACTACGCCCGACAAGTGGAAAAAAAACAACTTGAAAATAAGTTCTTGGGGAAGAATTTTGTCTTTGACCATAGACGCGGGGAGCGCATCACCGATGTGGTCATTGCGCAATGCCATCAGTGCGGAAAACCCTGTGATACCCATGTGAACTGCGCGAACGAGGCATGCCATCTGCTGTTCATCCAGTGCGACAGCTGCGCGAAGGTCATGCAACAATGCTGTTCCGAGCACTGTAAGGAAATTCTTAGCCTGCCTTTTGAGGCACAAAAAGAACTAAGAAAGGGAAAAGGGGCCAGCAACAAGATTTTTAAGAAGGGCCGATCGGAAGTATTGAAATTCAAAAGATAGTGCGCCCAATGGCCTATGAATCAATCAAAGTCGTCCGGATACTTGTTTAGGTGTTTTAATGGACAGAACCCATTTCGAAAACGCCAGAATTACTTTTGATCATCCAAAAACACTATCTTTACCTTTGAGTTTAGTATGAACCTTTTTTGACCAAAATTTTGGATTTGGTCAAATCAAGATATAAAATATGGGATGTACCAGTTGTTCGACCGGTAAGGACGGACAACCACGAGGATGCAAGAACAATGGTACTTGCGGCACAGATGGTTGTAATAAATTGACAGTATTTGATTGGCTTTCCAATATGTCGTTACCCAATGGTGAGAAGGCCTTTGACTGTGTTGAAGTCCGTTTCAAAAACAGTCGCAAAGAATTCTTCAGAAATACCGAAAACCTTTCCCTTGCCATTGGCGATCTGGTCACTACGCAAGCACCATCGGGCCATGATGTGGGAATGGTGACCCTTGCCGGAGCTTTGGTAAAGGTTCAGATGAAACGCAAGAAGGTAGACTATAAAGACGAGGCCCTTCCAAAAATATATAGAAAGGCAACCCAAAACGATATCGATAAGTGGCAGAACTGCCGTAATCGCGAAGAGGAAATCAAAAAGCGAGCGCGGGAAATTGCCATCATCCTCAAATTGCAGATGAAAATATCGGATGTTGAATTTCAGGGCGACGGTTCCAAAGCCACCTTTTATTATACCGCCGAAGACAGGGTCGATTTCCGCCAGTTGATCAAGGATATGGCCAAGGCCTTTTCCATTAGAATCGAAATGCGTCAAATAGGATATCGACAAGAAGCGCAGCGATTGGGGGGAATAGGGTCCTGTGGTCGTGAATTGTGCTGTTCTACATGGCTATCCGATTTCCGGTCGGTCGGCACTTCGGCGGCGAGATACCAACAGCTTTCACTCAACCCACAAAAATTGGCAGGCCAATGTGGCAAATTGAAATGTTGCCTCAATTATGAATTGGACGTTTACATGGACGCCCTGAAGGATTTTCCATCTCAAGAAACCAAACTTCATACCGAAAAGGGCATCGCGTTCTGTCAAAAAACCGACATCTTTAAAGGCACGCTCTGGTTCTCCTACAAAGACGATCCGGCGAATTGGCACGCACTTTCCAAAGAACAGGTGCATGAAATTCAGGCAAAGAACAAAAGTAAACAGCCCGTGGCCAGCTTGGAGGAATTTGCAAGCGATAACATCGTAAGCGAAGAAAAAGTAGTGTTCGAAAATGTGGTTGGCCAAGATAGTCTTACCCGTTTCGATAGACCAAAACAGGGTCGTAATAGGAGGAAAAATAAAAACCGGAATAATAAAGGAAACAATAATAGAAAAAGAAAAGCGAAAAATGCCTAGGATATGGTTAGCGACCACCCTCTGCCTGGTGTTGTTGGGCTGCGACAACGCTTTGGAGATTTCCGAATATAAACCTACCGAAAATGGGAAATGGAGTCGGGAGAACGGCATGGTCTTTTCATTTTCGAAGATGGATACCATAGGCCGTCATCATATGTTCATCAATATCAGAAACGACAACAGCTATCCCTACAACAACCTCTTCCTGATCGCGGAACTTGCCGCTCCCGATGGAAACATCACCATGGATACCTTGGAATATGAAATGGCCAAAGCAGACGGCACATGGCTTGGCAAGGGTTACGGGAGCATCAAAGAGAACAAACTTTGGTATAAGGAGAACATCGTTTTTCCCTACTCCGGCGTATATACGGTAACGATTTATCAGGCCATGCGAAGAAATGGCAACGTTGATGGGATCGAGGCGTTGGAGGGAATCACCGATGTCGGTTTTGAAATCTCAAAAAGCAATCAGTAATCTATGGCAAAAGCTGTAATAAAGAATAAATCCAACAGTTTTGGTACCTATATCAAATGGTTTTGGATTTTGTTTCTGCTGGGAATTTTAAGTATTGCATTCGTTTTCCTATTGGCATCTTGGGGCGCCTTGGGCGAAATGCCCACTTTTGAGCGGTTGGAGAATCCACAGACCAATTTGGCATCAGAAAGTATTTCATCGGATGGCAAAACCTTGGGAAAATTCTATCTCAATGACAATCGGACCCCTGTAGCTTACAAAGACCTTCCTCAAAATCTCATCGATGCCTTGGTGGCCACCGAAGATGCCCGATATTATTCCCATTCCGGCGTTGATGCCCGGGGTACTTTAAGGGCATTTATTTTTTTGGGGACCAAGGGAGGCGCCAGTACCATCTCGCAACAGCTTTCCAAATTGCTTTTTACCGAAAGGGCCTCAGCAAGCAAATTGGACAGGATCAAACAAAAAATCAAGGAATGGGTCATTGCCATCCGTTTGGAAAGACAGTATACCAAGGAAGAGATCATCACCATGTACCTGAACGAATATGACTTCCTCTATAATGCAGACGGGATACGTTCGGCCGCCAAAATTTATTTTGGCAAGGAACCCATTGAATTGAGAACGGAAGAATCTGCCGTTTTGGTAGGGATGTTAAAGAACTCATCGCTTTACAATCCCATCCGAAGAAAGGAATTGATGGTCGACCGAAGAAATACCGTCTTGGAACAAATGGCCAAATATGATTTTATCTCAGAGGCAGAAAGCGATTCTTTACAGGCCCTCAATATGGATATCAATTTTAATCCCGAATCGCACCGGGAAGGGCTGGCCACTTACTTCAGGATGTACCTTCAAGGTTTCATGAACGATTGGATACGCAAAAACCCCAAACCGGCCACGGAAGGGGAAAGGGATACCTGGAATCTATATTTGGATGGCCTGCGCATTTACACGACCATAGACTCAAGAATGCAGAAAAATGCCGAAGATGCCGTGGCCGAACATATGAAAAGGCTTCAGGCCGAATTCTTTGTTCAAAACACCCCGGACAGAAATCCGACCGCCCCCTTCCTGGAATTGGATAAAAGTGAGATCGACCGCATCATGGAACGTGCCATGCGAACTTCCGATCGTTGGCGGATCATGACGCAGCAAGGAAAATCGGAGGAGGAAATCAGGGCTTCGTTCAACATCAAAACCGAGATGACCGTTTTCGATTGGAAAAGCGATTCCCAAGAAAAGGATACGGTGATGACGCCGATGGACTCCATACGCTACTACAAATCATTTTTGCGCACCGCCATGATGTCGATGGAGCCACAGACCGGGCATGTAAAAGCTTGGGTGGGCGGTATAGACTACAAACATTTTCAGTACGATAACGTGATCCAAGGGGCACGCCAGGCAGGATCTACCTTCAAGCCCTTTGTCTATGCCGCCGCAATAGATCAATTGCGACTGTCTCCCTGCGATTCGCTTCCCGATACCCAATACTGTATCGAGGCCGGGAAACATGGAAACCCCGAACCTTGGTGTCCCAAGAATTCAGATGGGAAATATTCCGGGAGAAGCTATACCTTAAAGAAGGCCTTGGCCAATTCGATCAACACGGTTACCGCCCAATTGATCGACAAAGTGGGCCCAAAATCAGCGGTCTCCATCGTTAAAAACCTTGGGATGACGGGTGAAATTCCCGAAGTGCCTTCCATCGCCCTGGGAACCCTCGATGTCAACGTTTATGAAATGGTGGGGGCCTACGGGGCATTCGTCAATCAAGGTGTATATGTAAAACCGGTGATGGTCACACGGATCGAAGATAAGAATGGCACGGTCCTGTACGAATACGTACCAGAGACCAAGGATGTGCTGAGCAAGGAAGTATCCTATGCCATGGTCAACCTAATGGAAGGGGTGACAGAAGGGGGTTCCGGTACCCGGCTTAGGACAAAAAATCAACAGGATGTTACGGTCTACAAAGAGATCATTACGGGATATCCATACGGCTTTACCAATCCCATTGCCGGTAAAACGGGGACCACACAGAACCAGAGCGACGGTTGGTTCATGGGCATGGTCCCAAATCTGGTGACCGGTGTATGGGTAGGGGGAGAAGAAAGGGCCACCCATTTCAGATCCATTCTTTATGGACAAGGGGCTGCCATGGCATTGCCTATCTGGGGCTTGTATATGAAAAAGAATTATGAGGATAAAGATTTGGGCATTTCCGAGGGGGAATTTCCAAGACCGCAAAACATGGCCATTAACGTCGATTGTGATAAAGCAAGGGGGGAAAAGGAAAATAATGTGGATCCCGACGATGATTTGGAGGACTTGGGGATCTGAGCAATGATCACATGTACTTGGTAAGGGCCATTTTAGGACCCAACCAGCAACAAATTAAATCAAGAATACTACAATGATCCGCAAAACGGTAAACGGCGTTGGAGAGGCCCTCAAAGGGGTAAAGGATGGTATGACCATGATGTTGGGAGGGTTCGGACTTTGTGGTATCCCCGAAAATGCCATAGCAGAATTGGTGCGGTTGGGGATAAAGGACCTCACCTGTATTTCCAACAATGCCGGGGTCGATGATTTTGGATTGGGACTCTTGCTGCAGCAACACCAGATCAAAAAAATGATATCTTCCTATGTTGGCGAAAATGAAGAATTTGAACGCCAGATGCTGAGCGGTGAGTTGGAGGTGGAACTCACACCACAGGGCACCTTGGCCGAAAAGTGCAGGGCCGCCCAGGCGGGGTTCCCTGCATTTTATACCCCTGCCGGATACGGTACGGAAGTAGCCCTAGGGAAGGAAACCCGTGAATTTAACGGGAAGATGTACGTGCTCGAACATGCCTACAAGGCTGACTTTGCCTTTGTCAAAGCTTGGAAGGGCGATGAGGCCGGCAATCTTGTTTTCAAAGGAACCGCCCGTAATTTCAATCCTTGTATGTGCGGTGCCGCAAATGTTACCGTAGCGGAGGTAGAACATCTACTGCCCGCCGGAGCACTTGATCCCAATGAAATTCATGTGCCCGGGATCTTCGTAAAACGTATTTTTCAGGGAAAGGATTACCAAAAGCGCATCGAACAAAGAACCGTAAGGCCCAGGAACCTTAAAGGGTAAAAGCCATGTTGGACAAAACAGGAATCGCAAAACGCATTGCACAGGAAGTACGGGATGGTTTCTATGTGAACCTCGGCATTGGTATTCCCACCTTGGTGGCAAACTATGTTCGGAACGATATCAATGTGGAGTTCCAAAGCGAGAACGGGGTGCTCGGGATGGGGCCGTTTCCTTTTGAAGGAGATGAGGATGCGGATATCATCAATGCCGGGAAGCAGACCATAACCACTTTGCCAGGGGCCTCTTTTTTCGATTCGGTCACCAGTTTTGGCATGATCAGGGGAAAACATGTAGATCTTACCATTTTAGGAGCCATGGAAGTGGCCGAGAACGGCGATATTGCCAATTGGAAAATTCCCGGAAAGATGGTCAAAGGCATGGGGGGTGCCATGGACTTGGTTGCCTCCGCGGAAAACATCATCGTGGCCATGATGCACACGAACAGGGAGGGCGAATCGAAACTCCTGAAAAACTGTACCCTGCCATTGACCGGCGTAGGTTGTGTTAAAAAAATAGTGACCAACTTAGCGGTATTGGCGGTAACGCCCGATGGGTTTGAGCTCTTGGAACGCGCGCCCGGGGTAAGCATTGCAGAAATCCAAAAAGCCACCGAAGGCCATTTGGTCATTAAGGGCACCGTTCCCGAAATGCGGATTTAAGGATATTCTGCTATATTTTCTTCAATACCTGGACAGCCAAGCCACCTTGGCAGGCAATGATACATTGCCTTATTCACCACATGTTCCAAGCGGTTCACAACAATATTTTGCACTTATTCCCGTTTTGAATTAATTTGGAAATCGAAACGTAAGGATATCCCCAAAATATTTTTGCGTGCCAAGTCTAACCTTTTTTAACCTACAATTTATGGATGCCCAATTGAACCATCCCCATACCCGAGAAGAAATACAAGTGTATCACAACGACTTTTACAGTGGCCTGGCGATGCTCATGCGCAAACTGTTTATGTTATAAACCGGTTTGTGATCAAAATGATGGAGCGCAGCCCAGCAAAGGTTGCGTTTTTTTTGCCATCTGCCACCGTTAGGCCTGATAACTTCCTGGAAATCGGGCACATCATTATCCTAATTCATTATTCATTTCAGCAGTATCAATCGCTTCTTTAAATACGGCAATGCTTGTTGCGCTATGTAAAAGCTTTTACTTTTAAGGCTTTGAATTGCGCCATGGAATTACGACTTGAAAAATGTGGTTTAAACAGATTGGATGAATTGGTCCATCTGTCGAGAAAGACCTTTGTGGATGCCTTCGAAAAAGACAACGACCCCGAGGATTTCAAGGCGTATATCGAATTTGCCTTTGATAGGGAAAAACTGAAGGCGGAATTGACCAGCAAGGATTCTTATTTCTTTTTTGCCTTCGTCGACAATGCTTTGGCCGGCTATTTCAAGCTCAACCAAAACCAAAACCAAACCGACATCAAACTCGGGGAATCGATGGAACTGGAACGCATCTATATTTTGGAGGCCTACCAAGGGCTAAAGATTGGCGAATGGCTGTTATACAATACCAAGCGTATAGCCTTTGAAGAACAGAAGACTTTTTTATGGCTTGGGGTATGGGAAAAAAACACCAAGGCCATAGCCTTTTATCAACGCCACGGATTTGTTAAATTTGGAACGCATCCCTATTATATCGGAAGAGATGAACAAACCGATTGGCTGATGCGGTTCGATTTGATTAAATTCAACGGACTTTAATCCCACAATGCTATGAAAAAATTCCTGTTCTGTTGTTTGGCCCTACTTTGGTTTTACCATGTTGAAGCCCAAAAGCCCTATTATTTTCCAGATAAAGATGGTGTTTGGGCCCAAAAGGCCCCACAAGAATTCAAGATGGATGCCAAGTTGTTACAAGAGGCAATTGGCTTTGCCGAAGCCAATGAATATTCCGGATCAAGGGATTTGCGCATTGCCATTCTAAAGGGTTTCGAAAGGGAACCGTTCCATGAAATTTTAGGGCCCACCAAAAAGCGGGGCGGTCCCGCCGGGATGGTGCTCAAAAATGGCTATCTGGTCGCCCATTGGGGGGATGTCAAAAGGGTTGACATGACCTTTAGTGTTACCAAGAGTTTTCTTTCCACCGTGGCGGGCTTGGCAGAGGATCAAGGTTTGATAAACAGTATCGATGATCGGGTAATCGCCTATGTATGGGATGGAACGTTCGATGGGGAACACAACGGGAAAATCACCTGGAAACACCTATTACAGCAGAATTCGGATTGGTCTGGGGAACTATGGGGAGGGCAGGATTGGGCCGACCGACCACCAAGGGAAGGGGGCACAGACGATTGGAGGTATCGCACATTGAACGAACCGGGCACCGTGATGGAATATAATGACGTCCGGGTAAATGTATTGGCATATGCACTCACCCATGTTTGGCGCAAACCAATGCCCTTGGTGCTCAAAGAAAACTTAATGGACATCATTGGCGCTTCCACCACATGGCGATGGTTTGGATATGACGATGCATGGACCGAAATAGACGGCCTACAGATGAAATCGGTGACCGGGGGAGGGCATTCGGGTGCGGGTCTTTTTATCAGTACGGAAGACATGGCGCGATTTGGCCTTTTGTTCTTGAACCAAGGCAATTGGAAGGATCAGCCGATCATTAGTGCTTCGTGGATCAACAAGGCCGTGGAGCCTTCCATCCCCAACCATAATTATGGGTTTATGTGGTGGTTGAACCAAAAGGGTCCGGAACATTGGGAAGGCCTTTCCGAAAAGATCTATTATGCCGCCGGTTTTGGGGGCAATTTTATAGTGATCGATAAGGAAAGGGATCTGGTAGTGGTGACCCGATGGCTAGAGCCCGACAAAATTGGCGAGTTCATGGGCAAAATCAGCGCCGCGCTCGATTAAATTTTGCTGAGGATGGTGGTCGCTTTTTCCAAAGTATCCTCTGTTTTGGCAAAACAGAACCGCAGTTGTTTGTCATCCCTCTGGTCCACATTAAAGACCGACATGGGAATACTGGCCAATTTTTTCTCTATCGTAAGTCGCTTGGCAAGTGCAACATCGGCCTCATTGGTAATATCGGAATAGTCGAGCAATTGGAAATAGGTGCCCTCTGAGGGCGTGAACTTAAAACGCGATCTGCGTAGACCGCCTAAAAATAGATCCCTTTTTTTCTGGTAAAAGGCGTTCAACCCCAAATAATGCGTTTCGTCTTCCAAATATTCCGCCATGGCCCACTGTACAGGATGATCTACGCTGAACACATTGAATTGGTGTGTCTTTCGAAACTCGCGCATCAAGGGGGCAGGGGCAGCGCAATAGCCCATCTTCCATCCGGTTACATGAAATGTCTTGCCAAAGGAGGCGCAGACAAAGCTTCGCGATGCCAAATCTTCGAAACGTGAGGCGCTCTCGTGTTCCTTGCCATCAAATACGATATGTTCGTAGACTTCATCACTGATTACTATGATCTTGGTATCCTTTAAGATGTCCTCAAGTTTCAACATATCGGCTTTTGAAAAGATATGCCCACTGGGATTATGCGGGGTATTGATGATGACCATTTTGGTCTTCGGACCGATGGCACGTTGAAAGGCTTCCCAATCTACCTTGAAATCCTTGCTATCGAGTTGAACGAATACCGGTATGCCGCCGTTGACTTCAATGGCTGGCTCATAACAATCGTAGGCGGGTTTGATCACGATGACTTCATCTCCTGGGTGCACAAAGGCCGTGATAGCGGTGAAAATGGCTTGTGTGGCGCCCACGGTTATGGTAATCTCCTCTTCTGGATCGTAGGCAGCCCCATGTAGTTTTTTGATTTTTGCCGCTATGACCGCCCTTAATTGGGGTAAGCCCGGCATGGGCGCATATTGGTTATGGCCATTTTGCATGGCTTTGGAGACCAGTTTAAGCAAATAAGGGTCGGGATCGAAGTTGGGGAATCCTTGCGATAGGTTCAGGGCATCATTCGCCAATGCCAATCGACCAACAGTGGTAAAAATCGTCGTCTTTACATGGGGAAGTTTCGATGGGATGGGATATTTATAGGATTTCATAGCAAGGGTAATGTCTTGTAAAAGTAAACAATCGCCTCAGTTTTTGGGCACCATGGCTTCCAAATGCGCGATGACGGTCTCCAGGCAACGATCAAGTTCTTTTTTGACTTCATGGTCCCAAAATCGGAATACGGTATAACCCATTGCGGCCAATGCGGTATTTACTTCCCTATCGCGTTGGAGGTTACGCTCTATTTTCGGAATCCAGAACGACTTGTTGCTCTTGATTTTTTCTTTGCGCTCCTCCCAATTTTGACCATGCCAAAAGGCCCCATCTATAAAAATGACCGTTCGGTATTTTTTGATCATGATATCTGGTTTGCCTATAAGTTTTTTGTAATCGATACGGTATCGGTAGCCCTTGGCATAAAGCGCTTTTCTAAAAGCAAGCTCAGGCTTGGTGTTCTTGCCCCTGATGCTTCCCATTATTTTCGACCGTTCTGGAGAGGTGTAGTACCCTGATGCTTCATCGAATCGGGGCACCTTGATCCGTTCTTCTGATTTGTAATCGGCCATTGGACAAGATAAAAAAAATAATCCCAAGTTCTTGAATCACGGACTTGGGATGCATGCTGGTTTCACAGGAAGATTTATCCTTTAAGATTGGCCTTGAAATACTCGCGATTCATACGTGCAATGTTTTCAAGCGATATTCCTTTTGGGCATTCGACCTCGCAAGCCCCTGTATTCGTGCAATTGCCAAAACCTTCCAAATCCATTTGGCGGACCATATTGTGAACCCGGTCCATGGCTTCCACCTGCCCTTGGGGCAAGAGTGCGAATTGGGAGACCTTTGCCGAAGTAAACAGCATGGCGCTAGCGTTTTTACATGCTGCGACACAAGCCCCGCAGCCGATACATGTGGCAGAGTCCATGGCTTCGTCGGCAATATGTTTGTTGATGGGAATCGCGTTGGCATCGACGGTATGCCCTGAGGTATTTACCGAAATATAGCCACCAGCTTGCTGGATGCGGTCGAAGGCGCTACGATCGACGATCAAATCCTTGATGACCGGAAAAGCCGTGGCGCGAAAAGGTTCGATCACGATGGTATCGCCATCCTTGAATTTTCGCATATGCAACTGGCACGTGGTTATCCTTCGATCAGGACCGTGAGGTTCTCCGTTGATCTGCAGGGAACATGACCCGCAAATGCCCTCCCTACAATCGTGATCGAACTCCACAGGCTCTTCTCCCCTGGTGATCAGTTCCTCGTTCAACACGTCCAACATTTCCAAGAAAGACATATCGCCATCAATTCCGTTTACGGGGTAATCGACCATTTGTCCCTTGGACTTAGCATCTTTTTGACGCCATATTTTCAAATTCAGCTTCATCGATTCTTATTTATAACTTCTTGTTTTCAGTTCGATATTCTCATAGATCAGATCTTCCTTGTGCAAAATCGCATCCTTGGGTTCTCCCTTATATTCCCAAGCCGATACGAACTTGAAGTTCTTATCGTCTCGCAAAGCTTCTCCTTCAGGGGTTTGGTATTCTTCACGAAAGTGTCCCCCACAGGATTCGTTTCTGGTAAGGGCATCTTTGGCAAACAGCTCCCCCAGTTCAAGGAAGTCGGCCACCCGGCCTGCTTTTTCCAATTCCTGATTTTTGCTATCTGCGGTTCCCGGAACACGAACATGCTGCCAGAAATCGGCGCGTAGGGCGGAAATCTCGTCGATGGCCTCCTTAAGTTCTTTCGCATTTCGGCTCATGCCACATTTATTCCACATGATTTTGCCCAATTTCTTATGATAATAATCAACGGAATGGGCGCCACTGCCAGACATCAAACGCTCCATCCGTTGTTTTACGTCCTTTTCCGCGGCTTCGAATTCGGCACTATCGGTAGGAATGGCGCCGGTTCTGATATCTTGTGAGAGATAATCCCCGATGGTGTACGGAAGGACAAAATACCCATCGGCCAATCCCTGCATCAGGGCGGAAGCCCCAAGCCGGTTGGCCCCGTGATCGCTGAAATTGGCTTCTCCCGCCGCATAGCATCCGGGAATGGTGGTCTGTAAATTATAGTCGACCCAAAGACCGCCCATGGTATAATGTACCGCTGGGTATATTTTCATGGGGGTTTTGTATGGATTTTCATCCACAATCTTTTCGTACATCTGGAAAAGGTTGCCATACTTGGCCTCTACCACCTGTTCTCCAAGTTTTCTTATGCTGTCATCATCCGGATTTTTGATGCCCGTGATCATCGCCTGCTCTTTTCCATACCTTTTTATGGCGGAGGCAAAATCGAGATAGACGGCCTCCCCGGTTTTATTGACACCAAATCCGGCATCGCAACGTTCTTTCGCCGCCCTGGAGGCCACATCCCTTGGCACCAGATTCCCGAATGCTGGATAACGTCTTTCCAAAAAATAATCGCGGTCCTCGTCTTTGAGCTGCGTGGGTTTTAACTTCCCTTCACGAATGGCTTGGGCATCTTCCAAGCGTTTGGGCACCCAGATGCGACCGTCATTGCGCAACGATTCCGACATCAAGGTCAGTTTCGATTGGTGATCTCCTGATACCGGAATGCAGGTAGGATGTATTTGTGTGAAGCAGGGGTTGGCAAAGAAGGCTCCCCTTCGATGTGCCCGCCAAGCGGCCATGACATTGCTTCCCATGGCGTTGGTAGAGAGGAAAAACACATTGCCATAACCTCCAGTGGCCAAAACGACCGCATGCGCAGCATGCCTTTCCACGGTCCCTGTCACCAGGTCCCTGGCGATTATGCCCCGTGCTTTGCCGTTGACCAGGACAAGATCCATCATTTCATGTCGGTTAAAGGGTGTGATCTTTCCCCGGTTGATCTGTCGGTTCATCGCCGCATAGGCCCCAAGCAGTAATTGCTGCCCAGTTTGGCCTTTGGCATAGAAGGTTCTTGATACCAAAACGCCCCCGAAAGATCGGTTGTCCAATAAACCCCCATATTCCCTGGCAAAGGGCACGCCTTGTGCCACGCATTGGTCTATGATGTTGCCCGAAACTTCGGCCAGTCTGTAAACGTTGGCCTCCCTAGATCGATAATCCCCGCCTTTAATGGTGTCATAGAACAACCTGTAATTGCTGTCGCCGTCGCCTTGGTAATTTTTTGCGGCGTTGATTCCGCCCTGTGCGGCTATGGAATGCGCCCGTCGCGGGGAATCCTGATAACAAAAAGTCTTGACGTTGTAGCCGAGTTCGGCAAGGGTGGCCGCCGCGGATCCCCCTGCGAGACCCGTACCCACGACGATGATATCTATATTCCGTTTGTTGGCCGGATTAACCAGATTGATGTCGTTCTTATGTTTTGTCCATTTATCGGCCAATGGCCCGGAAGGAACTTTTGAATCCAAAATGCCCATAATTAATGTGTTATCGGGTTAAGGTGATGGTAAATCGCTATGAATGCAAAACCCAAGGGAATCGCAACGGCATAGATCTTGGTAAAGGTTTTGATGCCCGGCGAATATTTGTTGTTGACCCCCATGGTCTGAAAGGCGGAGGAGAAACCGTGCAGTAAGTGGAGCGCCAATAGGGCAAAGGCCACTATATAGAGGACCGTTCGCCATATCGGTTCAAATTTTTCGACCGTTTCGGCGTAATATCTCGTTGGATCTTCCGGGTTGGCTTCTAGGTATTTATATACCATTTCATGCACCCAGAAATCGTAAAAATGTAGGCCCAAAAAAGCAAGGACAACAAGGCCCGTGATGATCATGTTCCTGGAAATCCATGGGGCATTGCTCTTACCGTTATATCGCACATATTTGATGTCCCGGGCCTTGTTGTTGCCAAGTTCGAGTATGAATCCCATGACAAAATGAACCACGACCCCCGCGATCAGGATGGGTTGGAGCAAATATTGCACCAGTACGTTATAGCCCATGAAATGCGACCATGAATTAAAGGTGTCCGGGGAAATCACCGAAGTTATGTTGATCACAAAGTGTTGGCCAAGGAAAATCACCAAAAAAAGACCCGAGAGGGCCATGACCACTTTTCGGGCAATCGAAGACTTAATCAATCCGCTCATCAATGTTTAGTTTAGTCGAACAAAAATACAGTACAGGGCAGTTATTAACAAGTTTTAGCCATCTTATGTAGACTAATTTAGATGTATTTTAAAGAAACCTATCCCGGTGTTCAACTTTTTGTTGCAAATTCAAATAAATCGGATCCCAAGTCTAAACAAATTAAAGATCACAACCTTGTGCCCATGTCAATACCGAACCACGATCGAATTACTTGCTGAGCAAACTCAATTCGTTCATCTAACCATTCCCTTGAGATTCGATCGAATGGATTTATCGGCTAAAGCACTGTTTAGATTTCACTAAAAAGGCCAATTTAAAGCTTCGACAAGTATTTGAGGGGGCAAAATATCAATTTTTTACCGACCCGGTGGTTTGTAATTCGATTTGCAAGGTGCTTCCACTTCCCCATGAATGCTTTTCGACCTATGTTTTGGTTCAGTCGTCCGATAGCGCCAACGTTCGGATGTTTTCTAAAAATCCGCCGACCGACCCGGTGGTCGGTTTTGCAAGCAC
>JBATHI010000468.1:0-2877 GCA_049666645.1 Flavobacteriaceae bacterium
ATAGGGTGCACAATCCTGCCACCCCGACTGAAAGTTTTTAACACCCTGATAATCAATTGATTATAAGGGTGTTATCTTTTTAAGAACACTGCCAAAACGAGCCAAATCGGTATAAATTTCATATCGAAGGTGTCCTATTACGTGTCCTATTTTTATGCTATAATTGGAAAAGTCTTGTAAACAAATAGCTTTAACATTTGTGTTGTCGGGGAACCCCGATTCGAACTTCAAAAGTTTATTTTAGGGTTTCAGTAGCGTTTTATTATTTCAATCTAGGGTCATGCCGAACAAACTTGTTTGGTTCCGTAAAATGCGGATTAACGAAACTATTAAAAGAGACCAAGTTTGTCATGTATGCTGATACTACTACAAGCCTAACAGTCTGAAATAATTTTCTTCATTTTTTAAAAAAAAAGCGTCAGCAAGAGTTAGGAGTTGATTTGTTTGGCTGCTTATATTGGAAAGATAATTTGAAATCAAAAAAATCAGAGCAATAAACCACATGAATATTCACAGCCTGCTTTTTTTTTAAGACTTTCTTTTCAGGTATTTGTTCTTACTTAGACTTAAATATGTCTTTAAATTGATTTTCAGTCTGACATCAAACCGAATTTAGAATACCCAAATTCAAGCAAAACGAAGAACAATTAGAAAATGTTTTCTATAATATATCGATCATTTGATTGATAATTTAGAAGTGTTTATATTAATTTTATAAAGATATGACACAGAATCTAGCAAATCATTTTCAAGGCCCAATATCCAATGTTTTTGATGTGGTGCACGCTTTTTGGATTGCGGGCGGTAGTTGTGATGGGTGTTCCATCGCAACTGTTGGCGCCACCAGCCCATCTGTGGAAAACCTGTTAAATGGAACTATTCCAGGGGCGGCAAAAGTAATACTGCACCATCCGGTGTTAGCGGTTAATGCAGGTGAAGAATTTATAAAACCTTTCAGACTTGCTGCTAAAGGAGAGCTTGGCGCTCCGTTTGTGGTGTTGTGCGAAGGTTCTATAATGGACGAAAGTTTAGCGGCCGAAACCGGCGGCTATTGGTCAGGACTTGGTGCCGATGAGGACGAAAATGGAGATCCGCAACCTATTCCTTCCTCTAGTTGGGTTACCCGAATGTCAGAACATGCTGCAGCGGTTATAGCCGTAGGTACTTGTGCAACTTGGGGAGGTGTTCCAGCGGCGGCAAATAATCCAACCAACGCAGCGAGTGTAATGGATTTACTAGGTGAGGATTATCGAAGTGTCTTAGGGTTGCCAGTTGTCAATATTCCGGGCTGTGCCCCTCAGGGAGATAATATTACCGAGACTATTGTAGCAGTATTAATGTTTTTGAACGGGTTGACTCCGTTACCCGAATTTGACGAATTGGGCCGGCCGTCTTGGTTATTCGAAGAAACTGTGCATAGAGGATGCACTAGAGCCGGATTTTATGAAGAAGGTAATTTCGCAGATGAACATGGAGATAAGGAATGCCTTGTTGAAATTGGTTGTTGGGGTCCTGTAGTACAATGTAACATTAATAAAAGAGGAGCTATTAACAATGCTGGTGGATGCATGAATGTTGGCGCACCTTGTATCGGATGTACGATGCCAGGTTTTCCTGATAGCTTCGCGCCATTTTATAAAACGGCACCAGGAACTATGGTTTCATCTAATATTTCGAGGGTAACCGGTACGGTAATCCGGAATCTAAGGGAAATGACGATGACTTTTCATAATCGAACAGATAGGTGGAATAAAAATGGGAAGGTTCCTTCGGGGTGGGGTCATGTTAAGGAACCCAGTCTCTTAAAGAAGGTAATGCATTATACCTATGAAAAAATGCAATTTAGTGATAGCCCAAAACCCGGTTCTAAAAAATAATCACTTTAATGGAGAATGAAACACTTTTTAACGAATGGTTAATCGGACTCGGATTGGTCTCCTTAATTGTCGTGATAGCCGCAGTACTTTTGATTTTAGTATTCTTAGCGGCAAAACGAATCTTGAGATTGGCCGGAGCTGCATTGGAAATTGTCACGCAAATAAAAAATAATACACAAAGTATTTGGGAATTGGAAACTACCAATAAGGTAGCAGTTGATATTCAAAATGAAGCGGAAGCAATAGAAACACATGCTACATTGGTAGCTGAAGCTTTGGAATAATAAGGGAATAAAAGTATGAGCACGGGAATTCAGTTATGGATAATATCATTGGTCATTGGCCTTGTAGTCATTGGCGTAGTGGCATTTCTTCTCAATTTGGTAAAGAAAACCGCCGTTAAGATTGACGATACCGCCGCAGACATCTGGACTCAAGGAAAACTTACGGCAAACAACACGATTCATATTCCTTTGTTTTTAACTAAAACGAACCAAGTGGCGGGTAAAATCCTAAAAGCCGCTGTAGCTATTGTAGGAGGTTCAAAGGCGATAACGCAACATATTGAAGGTTGCCCGGGCTGTCCTCATTGTATCTTGCAATCCTCTAAAAATAATGTCCTATGAACGTATTATTAATGGTCATTACAATTTTGGCGGTTCTCCTTTTGGTGTATGTTTTGGTACATTATCTAAGAGGAATCATCAAACTCTTAACCAGCATCGGTGGTAGTGGTTCTAGTTATTTGGCTAAATTAAGGCTAGGTCTTAGGGCAATTGAAACTGAAACAGGTCATCTTCCTACTCAAGTTACCAAGCTGAATGGAGCCCTGACGGAAGTAGCAGGGGGACTAAAGGTGGTTGACGATGAATTAGAGGCATCTATAAACGCCGCGTTAAAACAAAAAGTGTAGTATGGAAACTGTAAACATTTTATGGTTGATATTATTGGTAGTTACGGTACTTGTACTACCTTATCTAATACATTTGCTGCATAAAAC
>JBATHI010000469.1:0-11690 GCA_049666645.1 Flavobacteriaceae bacterium
TACATTTACCGCTTCAAACTTATCGGCCTTTAATTTCGCATCGTTAAAAAGGTTGGCGGTGAGCAGTTCGGTTGCCCCTTCAATTCTAGCAGAGGCGTTTTGAGCCATATCGATGGAAGTACTGCTGTTCAATGAGTAAATTCGAACATCTGACCTATCCTTTAAATTGATGTGCAGGGAATCGGTCTGAAGGTTCAGATCTCCAGAGCTTATTCCTTCCATGTTCACATCAACGATGCCAGCGTTGATATTCATCATCAGACGAGAAGTACCGGTCTGTTGCACGGTGAATACATCCGTTGTAAAATTGTCTTCCGATTCTATTTTTCCTTCACGCAAATAAACCGATATCAATTCACTGCAATCGACCACGATGTCTAATTTTTTCTTGGATGTCACTTTATAAAAGGAGCTTATCGACAAGGTACTGTCGGCCACCCTGAACCGAAAAACGTTGATCAAATTTTCATCTGCCGTAATCTGATAACCGTACTCATTTGAGTTTCTGAGCGTAATATCCAAATCGTCATTGAGCTCGATCTTATTGAAGGCAGACAGACTTTCCAATGACTCGACGACATTTCTATTGCCCTTTATCGTTGGCTTCCGCTGTGCGAGACCGCGAAAACAAATGACAAGTGCCAAAAAGATTAAAACTCTTTTCATAAGGGAAACATTTTGTAAAAAACCCGGAACACCATCGGATGATCAAGCCAGGCATTCCTTTTGGCCGACCCACAACTTCATTTTTCAAAAGGAAAGTGAAGAAGTTCGAATTAAATATATCAAAAAAATGCCCAACCTGGGAGGTTGGGCATATTAATTTGGAATTGGGAAACCTTAATGGTTCATTTCTTCCTCGTCTTTTTGCAATGGAACCGTCTGCGGCACAAAATCCTGTCCGGGAATGATATATTCCCCATGTTCATCCACTTTGCTATAATCATAGGCCCAGCGATGTACGTGAGGTATTGGGCCATCCCAGTTTCCATGGATGTGCTTCATTTCTGCCGTCCATTCCAATGTATTCGATTTCCAGGGGTTTTTGGGCCCTTTCTTTCCGTAGAAAATGCTGATGATGAAATTGTATAGGAATACCAATTGTGCCAAACCTGCGATAAGGGCAAAAACCGTCATCAATACCTGCACATCGGTCAATTCGTCGAACATTGGAAAGGCCGTATTTTCATAATAACGCCTGGGTACCCCCGCCATGCCCACGAAGTGCATGGGAAAGAAAACGCCATAAGCACAAATAGCGGTCACCCAAAAATGTACATAACCCAAATTCTTGTTCATCATTTTTCCCTCGAACATTTTCGGGAACCAATGATATACCCCGGCGAAGAGGCCGTACAAGGCGGATATTCCCATTACCAGGTGAAAGTGGGCCACAACGAAATAGGTATCGTGTACATTGATGTCCAAGGTGCTATCCCCCAAAATAATCCCGGTGAGCCCCCCAGTAATAAAGGTGGAGACCAATCCAATGGAAAACAGCATCGCCGGATTTAACTGTAAATTGCCCTTCCAAAGGGTCGTGATATAGTTGAATGCCTTTACCGCTGAAGGAATCGCTATCAACAAGGTCGTAAACGTGAACACCGACCCAAGAAATGGGTTCATTCCCGAAATGAACATGTGGTGGCCCCATACGATGGTCGACAAGAATGCAATGGCCAAAATGGAGGCGACCATGGCACGGTATCCAAAAATGGGTTTACGGGCGTTGGTAGACATGACCTCAGAGGTAATGCCCAAAGCCGGCAACAATACGATGTATACCTCAGGGTGTCCCAAAAACCAGAATAAGTGCTCATATAGTACAGGTGAGCCGCCTTGGTAGTGCAGCACTTCCCCTTGAATGAAAATATCGGAAAGGAAGAAAGAGGTGCCAAAGCTTCTATCCATGATCAACAACAAAGCTGCAGACAACAATACAGGGAATGAAATTACCCCGATGATCGCCGTTACTAAAAATGCCCATATGGTGAGTGGCAGCCTGGTCATCGACATCCCTTTGGTCCTAAGGTTGATTACCGTGACGATGTAGTTCAAGGATCCCAAGAGGGAGGAAGCGATGAAAATGGCCATCGATACTAACCACAGGGTCATTCCCATACCCGAACCTGGTTGTGCCATTGGCAGGGCGCTCAAAGGTGGGTAAACCGTCCAACCCGCGGCAGCCGGACCGGCTTCCACGAACAATGATAGTATCATGATGACACTGGAGATGAAGAACATCCAATACGATAGCATGTTCAAAAATCCGGATGCCATGTCGCGTGCCCCGATCTGCAATGGAATCAATAGGTTACTGAAAGTACCGCTCAATCCGGCCGTGAGCACGAAGAACACCATAATGGTTCCGTGTATGGTGATCAAGGCCAAATAAATATTGGCGTCCATCACCCCATCCGGGGCCCATCGCCCCAAGATGGCCTCAAAAAGGGGGAAAGATTGTCCTGGCCAGGCCAATTGCATCCTAAAAATCAAGGACATGGCGATGCCGATAAAGCCCATGATCAAACCTGTGATCAAGTATTGTCTGGCGATCATTTTATGATCTTGACTGAAAATATATTTGGTTACAAAGGTTTCTTTGTGATGGTGGGCGTGATCTTCTGAATGATCTTCTACATGTGCATGAGCTGTTGCAGACATAAGTTTTGAATTTATATTAATTTTCCTTTTATAGCCATTTTTTTATTGCGCCGATGCCATGGTTTGACCAAAAGACTGCTGTCCTGCCATCCATGCATCATATTCTTCCTGGGTCTCGACAATGATCTTCATTTGCATATTGTAATGTGACTTACCACAAATCTTGTTGCAAAGCAAAATATAGTCAAATTCCCAAGGTTCCGAATTATCCTCTCCATTGGCCGCTCTTTCAGCCCTGATGGCATTGGTGCGTTTTACCTTATCCACCACATCGGGATCCAGGCGCATTTCCTCCGTGGTCTTTATCGGGGTGAACGAAAATTCGGTGGTCATTCCTGGAACACAGTTCATCTGTGCCCTGAAATGGGGCATATACGCCGAATGTAAAACATCTTGCGAACGCATTTTAAAATTCACTTTTCTTCCTACGGGGAGGTGGAGTTCCTTCACGATCACATCATCGGTCGCATAGGAATCCGATTCGTCCAAACCAAGGACATTGGCCCTATCGATATCGATCATCCTTACATTGGCACTTCCCAATACGTTATCGGCACCTCCGTATCTTGCTGTCCAGTTGAACTGTTGTGCGTAAAGTTCCACGATCAATGGGTCATCTTCTTCATTCACATCCATGATAGTCGTCCAAGTATACAATCCCCAAAGGATCAATCCTGCCAAAACGATGACCGGAATGATTGTCCAAATAAACTCGAGTCGATCGTTATCGGCATAAAACAGGGCTTTCTTGTTCTTCTGCCCCCGATATTTATACCCGAAGTAATGCAAAAGCAACTGAGTAATCGTCTGCACAACAAAGATAATGATCATTGATATCAACATCAAATAATCATAATCCCCACCATGGGCAGAGGCCGCTTCGGGAAGCAACACTTTGGTATATTTCCAAAAACTGAAGATGGTAATACCGTAGATGAATATCAAAAAGGCAAACAACATGTACCCGTTGTTCTTGTTATCGGTATCGTTGGCGATTTCGTTGTGTTCTGTTTTCAATCGGGACAATTCGAAAATCTTGGTCATTTGCCAAATTGCAATCGCCACCAGAACCAGAACAGTTAATATCAGTAATGTCGTCATCGTTTGATTTACTATTGTACGTTAAAACTCCTTAATAATGAAAATGCTTGCTTTCCTCAATGAAAGGACTGCGTTTTGGCTGCAATGGCGCGGTCGATAGCGCTCGGAAGACCCAAAAAATGAACAGGCCCAAAAAGAACATAACGGCACCGATTTCGGGAATGCCGATGTACCACTGGTCTCCCACGGTGGAAGGCATGATCATATTGAAAATGTCCAAATAGTGTCCTGCCAAGATGACCAATCCAGCCATGATCACGAACCAGTTCACCCTTTTGAACTCACTGTTCATCAGAATAAGCAACGGAAATACGAAGTTCATCACCACCATGGCGAAGAAGGGCAATTTGTAGTCCTCGATCCTGGTCACGAAATAGGTGACCTCTTCAGGAATATTCGAATACCAGATCAGCATGAATTGGGAAAACCACAAGTAGGTCCAGAAAATACTGATACCGAACATAAATTTGGCCAAATCATGGATATGGCTGTCTGTCACTTCTTCGAGGTAACCTTTCGACTTCAAATAGATGCTCACCAAGGCAATCACGGTAATGCCGGAAACGAACATACTGGCAAATACATACCACCCGAACAGGGTACTGAACCAGTGGGGATCCACACTCATGATCCAATCCCAGGACATCATCGATTCCGTGATGAGGTAAAATACCAGGAAGCCTGCCGAAATCCTGAAGTTCAACTTGAAATTGGCATTGTCCCCGGCCTCATCCTGTTGCAAAGAAAGCTTTCTTGAATATTCCCGGTACAGGATCCATCCACCTAAAAAGAATGCAGCCCGTGCCAAAAACCAGACAGGATTAAGGTAACCTGCTTTTCCCTGCAACAACTTGTCTTCAGCGACCACATCCGCATCCAACCAAACGAACAGATGGTTCATGTGCAATACCGAAAGCAACAAGATCGCAAATACTATGATACCACCGGGTACGAGGTAAGAAGTGATCCCTTCCATCACCCGGAACAAAAGGGGCGACCAGCCCGCCTGGGCAGCGTGTTGAATGGCGTAAAACGCCAGGGCCCCCAACGAGATCATAAAGAAAAAGAAGGCGGCCACATAGCGGGCGGCCCAGGGTTTGTTCTGTAATTGGTGCAGCAAGTGTTCGTCGTGCGACGTGCCGTGCCCAGCCTCTGCATGATCCCCGCCATCCGCCAAGGTACCGCCGTGCTCTGCAGCCGTAGCCTGGCCCGCTTCCGCGCCATGACCATCATCGTGTAATGCTACCATTGCTTTGGCCTCCTCGACCGTCTTCGGGGCCGAGACAAAACCAACCCCAATGGCAAGTACTCCTATGGCCATTAAAATGAAGGAGGTTATTTTTAAACGATTTGAAAAAGTGTACATCGTATCTAAGTATTATTTTGTTAGGTCTTGTTTCAGTTTCATCACATATTCCGAAACCCGCCACATTTCATGGGTATTCATCTGGGAGGCATACGATCCCATCGAATTAATTCCGTACTGCATGGCATGGAAAGTTGTGCCGACCGTTACGTTTCTTACCGCATCGTCATAACTCGGCACCCCCAGGATTTTTTCGCGCTCTACCAAATAACCCTTGCCATCGCCTTTGTTTCCATGGCAAATGGCGCAATAGATCTCATAGAGGGCCTGGCCTTCCGCAAGATTCTTTTCCCCATCAAGGGAATCTAAAGGACTGGTCTGCAAGCGCGCCAATTCCTTGCCCTCCGGACTATTGTCATAGTCATAGGGCAGCCATCCCCGGTTGATGGTATTGGCCACCGGAAGTTGTGCCTCGGAGCCCTTGGGCAAAAAGTCGACCTTTTCATAGGTTTCATAGCCCACAGGCATATACATGTTGGGCATGTATTGGTAATTGGGCCTGCTTTTGTCGAAACAGGAAGCCATCCCTAATAGGATACCCGATACAATAAATATTTTCTTAAAACTGTTCATAATCAATGACTGTTTTTGATGATGTTCAATTCCACCGCACCAGTATCCAATAATAAGTCGGTGAGTTCCTTTTCATTATCATGTACCCCGATCTCCATAATAAAATGGGCGTCCGTGGTTCTTACGTCCGGATTTTCGGCTTTTTTGAAGGGCCATAAACGGCTTCTTAAGTAAAAGGTGATGACCATTAAGTGGGCCGCAAAAAATACGGTCAACTCAAACATGATGGGCACGAAGGCGGGCATGTTCTCGATATAACTGAAACTGGGTTTGCCACCGATGTCCTGTGGCCAATCTTGGATCATGATATAATTCATCATTACGATGGAGACCGCAAGGCCCACGCAGCCATAGATAAAAGAGGTGATGGCAATTCTTGTCGGTGCCAATCCCATGGCCTTGTCCAGACCGTGCACGGGAAAGGGGCAATACACTTCCTCTATATGATGTTTGGCCGCTTTTACTTTCTTGACCGCATGCATTAAAACATCGTCGTCATCGTAATAGGCATGTATAGTTGTAGAAGCCATAATTATTTATCCAAGTTTAAAAATTTTCTTGCTTGCCCGGCCCAATCGTCTCGTTGTGCCCTGCCCGGAAAGGTTTCCGTTAATGCGTCGAGCATATCGTACTCTTTTTCACCCATTTTGCTTACTTGCAAAAAGCTGAATATCCCGAGTTTATTCAATGTTTTCTCCATTAAAGGCCCTATCCCCTTTACCCTTTTTAGGTCATCGGGACTATTTTTCGAGGGATCGAAAGACCCGATGCTTTTCAATAGGTTAAAGGCAGGCTGCTGCACCGAATTTCCTTCTTCGGCCAGGCCAACGTTTTCCCCTTCCGAGAGGGTGGTATGCCTTACCTTGCCGCCTTTGGCAATGGTGTACAAAGGTTTCCCTTGCTCGCGAAGTGCCTTGTACCGCTCCCCCGATGACTTTAAAATAGATTTTACCTCCGCCTGGGCGATCACCGGGAAAGTTCTCGCGTACAATAAGAAAAGTACGAAAAAGAAGCCCAGTGTTCCTATAAAGATTCCGATATCCACAAAGGAGGGCGAAAACATGGTCCATGAAGAGGGAAGGTAGTCCCTGTGCAAGGAGGTTACGATGATCACAAAGCGTTCGAACCACATCCCTATGTTCACTATCACTGAAATAAAGAACGAGAACATGATGCTGGTCCGTAATTTTTTGAACCACATAAACTGCGGTGAGAACACATTACAGGTCATCATCGACCAATAGGCCCACCAATAAGGACCCGTGGCCCTGTTCAGGAAAGCATATTGTTCGTACTCCACTCCGGAATACCATGCCATAAAGAGCTCTGTGATGTAGGCGCAGCCCACGATGGACCCCGTGATCATGATCACGATGTTCATCAATTCGATATGTTGTATGGTGATATAGGCTTCCAAATGACAGACCTTTCGCATGATAATGAGCAAGGTGTTCACCATGGCAAATCCGGAGAAAACCGCCCCGGCAACGAAATACGGAGGGAAAATGGTGGTATGCCATCCTGGAATGACCGAAGTGGCAAAGTCAAAAGATACGATGGTGTGCACTGATAATACCAAGGGGGTGGCCAAACCGGCCAGCACCAATGACACTTCCTCAAATCGCTGCCAATCCTTGGCGCGACCGGTCCATCCAAAACTCAATAAACTGTATATCCTTTTCTGGAAAGGCAATACGGCCCTATCGCGAATCATGGCAAAATCGGGTAACAGACCCGTCCACCAGAACACCAAGGATACGGAAAGGTAGGTCGAGATCGCGAACACGTCCCATAGCAAGGGGGAGTTGAAATTTACCCAAAGGGAACCGAATTGGTTGGGTATCGGCAGTACCCAATAGGCCAACCAAGGGCGGCCCATGTGGATGATCGGAAACAAACCTGCCTGGATTACCGAAAAGATGGTCATCGCCTCAGCAGAACGGTTGATTGCCATTCTCCATTTTTGGCGGAACAGAAGCAGTACGGCAGAAATAAGCGTACCGGCATGGCCGATCCCTACCCACCAAACGAAGTTGGTGATATCCCAGGCCCAGTTCACGGTCTTGTTCAATCCCCAAGTACCGATACCCGTAGAAATGGTATAAATAATACAACCGACTCCCCATAGGAATGCGGCCAGGGCAATTGAAAATACTATCCACCAATGCTTATTGGCCTTACCTTCCACAGGAAACGCTATGTCTACCGTTACATCGTGGTAGCCTTTGTCTCCAAGTACCAGGGGCTTTCTTATAGGTGCTTCGTAATGCGACGCCATAAATATTTATTATAGTTACTTACCTAATCCTTTGCTTATGCTTCGTTGGTGTTTCTCACTTTGACGTGGTAAAAAACGTTTGGTTTTGTGCCTACATGCTCCAATAAATGGTACATCCGTTCGTTGTTCGACAATGAGGCCACCTGGCTTTCCGGGTCGTTCACGTCGCCGAAAACAATGGCACCGTTGCCACAGGCAGATGAGCAAGCGGTCTGGAATTCCCCATCCTTGATCAAACGGCCATCCCTTTTGGCGTCCAAAATGGTTTTTTGGGTCTTTTGTATGCACATTGAACACTTTTCGATGACTCCTCTGGAACGTACGTTCACATCCGGGTTGATGACCATTTTGCCCAAATCATTGTTCATATGGTAATCGAACTCATCGTTGTTGTTATAGAGGAACCAGTTGAACCTTCTCACTTTGTAAGGGCAGTTGTTGGCGCAATAACGCGTGCCGACACATCGGTTGTAGGCCATATGGTTCTGGCCCTGTCTACTGTGCGAAGTCGCCGCCACCGGACAAACCGTTTCACAGGGTGCATGGTTGCAATGCTGGCACATAACCGGCTGAAAGGCCACCTGTGGATTGGCCGCTGGGTCTTCCAATTCGCCAAAACCGCCCAATGATCCCTTTGGCCCGGAAAGGCCATCGAATTCCTCTTTTTTCGTATCATCCTGTAGGAAGGTATCTTCGGAGGAATAATATCGGTCGATACGCAACCAATGCATGTCCCGTGATTTCCTTACCTCTTCCTTGCCCACTACCGGAACGTTGTTCTCGGCATGACAGGCGATCACGCAAGCCCCACAACCGGTACAGGCGTTCAGGTCGATCGACATATTGAAATGGTGGCCAATGGATCGATCGAAACTGTCCCAAAGGTCCACGGTGGTCGCAGGCACTTCCTGATGGTTCAAGGAGACCATCGGAACTTCGTTCCACTCCGCGTGGTCTTTGGTGTTAAAGATTTCCAAGGTGGTTTCCTTTATAATATCGCCCCTGCCCATCAAGGTATTTTGCAATTGCATAGAGGCGAACTCATGGTTACCACTCGATTTTTCTAAGGTTGCAGATTGTATGCTGTTGAATCCCTGGTAAAGGGGAAAGGCATTCACCCCTGTCTGCATTTCGGACTTCATGCCCACTTTCTTGCCATATCCAAAGGCAAGTCCTATGGATCCATTGGCCTGTCCGGGCTGTATGATCACCGGCACTTTGTCTATGGATACACCATTGATCGTTATTTTCGCATAGCTGCCATCAAGGCCGCCATTGGCCACGTTCACATTGACCAATCCCAATTTTTCGGCATCGCTCTTTGAGATGGTCAAATAATTGTCCCACGTCACCCGGGTAATGGGATCCGGAAATTCCTGTAACCAGGGATTGCTGGCCTGTTGGCCATCTCCCATGGCCACTTTGGAATAAAGGGACAGTTCCATGCCTTCGATGCTGGATGCCGCCAAGCTGCTCACCGCAGTTGCGATGGACAAGGTATTGGTTTCCGCGGCTAAGGATGCAACACTTCCGGCTTCCTTATCGGTCGGTTTCTGGACATTGGTTGAGGGATCGGCCATTTCGGTATCGGCCACCAATCCTTCGGGAATACTAAAAACGCCTGCCTGAAGGGCCAGGTTCCAGCTCGCCCCATTGAGGATGTTCGTGCTCCAGTTATCCTTTATATAATCGTAGTATGTTTTGTCGCTTCCCATCCATTGTAACAGGGCTGTTTGAAACTGCCGTGTATCGAACAATTGTCTGATGGTGGGCTGCATTAAACTATAATATCCTTTTTTGATCTGTGCGTCACCCCATGATTCAAGGAAGTGATTGGCCGCGGCGGTATACTGCGCCACTTCCGTAGTTTCGTTCCAGTTGGTGGAAAACGCCACGGAAAGCCCAACCTTTTCGAGGCCTTCCTTAAAATCGGCGGCGTTTGGCAGAGAATACATCGGGTTGACACCGTCCATGATCAAAGCGCCCACTTGCCCGGCCTTCATATCGGCGATCAAGGCATTGACCGCATTGTTGTTTCCCTGTCGCACATAGCGCGGGGATTTTGAATCGAACGCATTGCTGTTCAACATTTCGTTGATGGCCAGAACCACTGCTTGGGCATTGACATCATCGATGCCAGAAACGACCACTGCGGCCGAGGTATTCTTGCGAATCTGTGCCACCACTTGGTCGATTGCCGTTTCTGCATCCCCCAATTCACCACTTACGGAACTACCGTTCAATTTGGCATATAGTTTGGCCAATGCGATCTTCTGCATGCTCGGTGTCAATGGAACGCGTTTATCGGCATTGGCGCCGGTTAGCGTCATATTCGATTCGAACTGAATATGTCGCGACATTTTGCCGTTCCTCGGCACCCGTCCTTTTGAATAACCACTATCGTAACCTCCACCTTGCCAATCCGACAAGAAATCTGCACCGAACGAAACAATGAGTTCCGCCTTTTCAAAATCGTAATCCGCCAAGGCCCGTTCACCATATTTAGCCTCAAATGCGCTCAAGGCGGCATCCTCGGAAATGGCATCATAGGTAACATGGTTCACATTGCCATACATTGCCGAGAACTCGTTGAGCAGCCGATCTGTGGAAGGACTCGCATAGGTCTGGGTCAAAAAGGCAATCTGTTGCTGGGTATTTTGAAGTGAGCCCAATTTAGCCTTTACAGCATCATCCAAAGCGGCCCATTCAACGGGCTCACCATTCAACAATGGACCTTGGATCCTGGTACTGTCGTATAATCCCAAAACGGATGCTTGAACCCTTGCATTGGCATGGCCTCCTATTTTGGCATCGGTATTATTTTCAACTTTAATCGGCCGGCCCTCACGGGTTTTGATCAAGATGCTGGCAAAATCAAAACCATTGGCGATGGTGGTCGCATAAAAGTTGGCCACCCCGGGAACGATGTTCTCCGGCGCCACAACATAGGGTATCGATTTGATGACGGGACCTTCACAAGCGGCCAAAGAGGCGGCCGCGGTACTGAAACCCACATACTTCAAAAAGTCCCTACGATTGGTATTACTGCTGGCAAGTGTTTCCTTATCGCCCAAAAACGAATCAACCGGAATCGCTTCAACAAATTCGTTGTTCTTTAGCGCCTCAACAATGGAATCGTTGGGATTTAACTCCGCTTCGTTCTTCCAATATTTCTTGTTTGATGCCATAGGTATATCTCTGTAATTATCTTCTTAATGAATGGATTAATAATGACACTTACCACATTCCAAACCACCCATCTGAGCGGCGGTAAGATTGTCAACCCCGTATTTTTTTGAAAGTTCGGCGTGTATTTTTTCATAGTAGGCGTTGCCTTCCACCTTGACATTGGTCTCCCTATGGCAATTGATGCACCATCCCATGGTAAGCGGGGAATATTGGTACATGATTTCCATTTCCTCGACCGGACCGTGACAGGTTTGGCATTCGATGCCGGCTACGGAAACGTGCTGTGAGTGGTTGAAATAAGCGAAATCGGGCAGGTTGTGAATCCGTACCCACTCAACCGGTTGCGATCCGCCGGTATATTTTTGGTTCTCTTCATCCCAACCGACGGCTTTATATAATTTTTTGATTTCGCCCGTATAGAATTCGTTGGTATAGCCATTGGCCAAATCTTCTTGGCTGGGCCCTTCCGGATCGCCCTTATATTCGTAAATGGATTTGTGGCAGTTCATACATACGTTG
>JBATHI010000470.1:0-4183 GCA_049666645.1 Flavobacteriaceae bacterium
GTATTGGCCTCCCTTGGTCATTGAAGAGTTCTAAGATTGTACAGCTGATCAGTGACCAGGTTTGACCAAAATTCCTGGATCGATGGCAGGAGTTCATGAACTTGCACGCACTTTCAATACTGCCCGTTATACCGAGGCCCGTTTTTCGGCCGTTTTAAAATAATTCGTAATTTTAGGTGAAACAACCATTTCCATGATCCACAGCAAATTCTGGCAGGCCTTCTTTGCCCTCGCCCCCATCATTATTTTTGTCCTTGCCTTTTTCGGCTACATGGTTTTTCTTTTTTCCATCCTGGGCAACCTCCGGGAACTTGAAGAGGCCAACGGGCCTCCGATGGAACTGTTGACCGGTATCGGCAGCTTCGTGATCGGACTCCTCTTTGCCGTCATGATATCTTTTGGCAGTCTTATTTTCTACATCGTACATGCGGTACAGAACCCCAATCTGCAGCAAAACAATTTATTGCTGGTTTGGATCTTGCTGTTCATCTTCGCCAGCGGTATCGGGCAATTGATCTATTGGATCATTGAAATCGTGGGCAAACGACGACAAAACCTCGTGCATTGAGCCAAGATTGGGAGTTGCTGTTCGCCAAGGGTAAAAGTGAAGGTCATGGATTGGGCCAAAGTGCTTTTCAACATGGTTTGGGTGATGCGTGAACCCATATTTTTCGGGTCAGTCATATTCATTTTTTCGCATAAAATCGAAGGCCCCTTTACGAAGTTGTATTCCATATTCCAGATAGGCTTTCATGCAGGCTAGAAAATTTGCCCACCCCTCGGTATTGCCGATGACCCATTTCAGGTTTTCTTCGTTGTGCTCCTTTCCTTCTTCGGTGACCTTCACGACCGTACTTTTATCGGCAAAAGCTTCCAAGGCTATGGTTACTTTGGTTCCTTCGTCCCATACAAACGTAACGGTACGATCGGTTTCAATCTTAACTTCCCTTATGGGGAACCTTTCGACGAACTCGGGAAATTTCCATAGCACTTCCTTCCCGGTTTCCAGTCGACCGCTGCTTTCCGAAATGAAATATTTGGTCATTTTTGCCGGATCTACAATTCCTTCGAAAACTTCTTCTATAGGCTTTTGAATTTGGAGGGTTGCTTTGGCTATAAGTTCCATATCGGATTTTGGATTAACTTTTTTACAAACATTTAGGGCTATTACTTATTTCTCTGTTGGTTGGCTGCACCATGATTGGTGCCAAGGTTGACTTTTGATCGGCTTTCGCGTTTCGCTACGATTTGAACGCCACGTCTGTGGCGTGATGGATTATAGCTCTTGTTGTCCTTTTCTTTATTCTTTTAATTCCTCTCTTATTAGCTCGATCAGCTCATTTATGGATGTACTAATTTGAACAAGGTAATTGTTCCCCGTAGACAAAAGTCCATAGACATCCCGACATTCTGAAACAAGGTCATCATAATATTCGTTAAATCGATTTGGATCTGCGTGACTGATAATTGTAAATTCAGACTTAATATTAAATGTACCTACAAATTTGATTTTTTCTCGAATTAAAGTACCAAGTTCGTAATGATATTTATTGTCGATTATCGCGTCAACATTTTCATATCTTTTATATTGAAAGTCGTAAATATTGATCAGCATGGACTTTATTTCTTCTGATTGTAATAAATCCATACTGTTGTTTGATGTTATTAAATCATAAACACCGGTTTTTGGAAAGAAACTCATCACTCCATAAACAATATCTCCAACCACTGAATCCAATTCACTTTGATTAAATTCGTGCGAGGTTTGATTGGATTCGCTTAAAATCAAACTCCTTTGAGTTTTCAAACTTTTAGCTAGCAATTCAATGGTTCTATGTACTTCCATTGAATCCTGCTCCAATGAAGTGAGCAAATTTGTGTAAACCTCCTTTGCCATAATTTTTGATTTTCTAGCCTCGTTCCAATTGTTGATTTGAAGGGCGATCAAAATTCCAACGACTACCAGGATGATCTCGCCAATGGCATAAAGTGCATATTTGCTGAATTTGTTTTCAGTCAGAAGTTGTTGACGAATGTGTCTAAAAAATTTGATCATACTCTAAGTTAAACAATTAGATTGTCCGCAAGCGGCTATCTCAACCAAATGTCCACAGGACATTTGATCACGCCTTGGTGTGATCAAGTTTCGATAATATCATTGATTATCTGGTTGGTAATAGATTCTATTCCCAAGCACTAAATTCAACAGCGCTTTAACAAGGTTCAACAGCTTAGGGATAAAGAAGCAAAACGGTCAAGTATAAAAGCCTTGGCGGCTTAAAAGGGTATGGCTTTCAAACCGCCTCTAATATAAAGAATTGCTATGACCTTTCGGTCAAATTGTCTCCCGCTATTGCTTTAAGACTAGGGTGTAGCGAGATTTTATTTTTTTGGTGCCGTCTTGTTGAACATATATCGGGCAATTTTCCATGCTCCATGTACTTTTTCAAAGACAAAGAGTTCCCGATTTGCTTCTGGAATCGTTTCACCATTGGCACGGATCAAAGTTGTTCCTTTTGAACTTGTGACTGCATAGGCCATGTCGCCTTCTACTTGGATTTCTTCAATTAAGAACCCTATGTTCAATTGAATATTCGAAAACACATATTCATACGATTTTAAGATAGCTTCCGAACCGATACCGGAAGGCGCCTCCGTTGGCATAAAAATACCGTCTTTGGTGTACAGCGATTGCGCTGACCGGGCATCTGATGTGTTGAGTGACTTTTCATATTCCCCTAATAATTTTTCGATTTTTTCTTTTTCTTGCTTTTCCATGATTTGTGTGTTTTCTTTTGAGTCAGTGTTTGATTCTGTGTTTTCTTTTTGATTGCATGAAACCATTGTTCCAATGACCAATGCAGCTATAGTAAATCGTTTCATATTAGTTTACGTTTTGTTTGATCCAATCATTCAGTGTTGTGAAGTCTTCTGTTGCAATTTCTTTAGCTAATTTTATTCTCTCGTCAGCATTCTCGCCCATGTAAGTATGAGTCTCGAAATAGGCCAACATTTGGGCAATTTCTCCAGCCCCTTCAAAAAAGCTTGAAAACACTTCAACAGGAACTTGATTAAAGCTGTACTCTTTCCCATTAGCTTTGAATGTATCCAAAATATCATTGAAGCTATTGAGCTCTGTAGCCAGTGATAAATAACTTCCATTCCCAACTTTTTCAGGATTTAAGAATGCCCCTGCCACTACTTTACCTAAGTCGCTGATATCCGACATATGAATTCCTTTAACCTTAGGATCAACAGGGAGTGTCCATCCTGTAGAACCATCCTGCTGTGTTTGTGCACCCATTTGTCCTGTAAGGTTTTGGAAATAGAATGGGGGTTGCACAAATGTGTAGTTTTTAAAACCGGCCCTTTTTACCCATTCATCAACTTTTGCTTTACCTGTAAAATGAGGAACATCGAACTGTCCGTTACTGATTTCCTCAACGTTTGGTAAAGTAGACCAAACGAATTGATCCACATTAGCGTTTTTTGCGGCTTCAACGGCTATATTTCCTTGTGCCAATTCATCTGCTCCTTCCCAAAAATTAGTTACCGCAAATACACCGTATACATCTTTAAAGGCATTGGTTAATGATTCAAGGTCTGTTAAATCCCCTTGTACAACTTCATCAGCCTTGCCTTGATATTTATCCGGGTTTCGGGTAATCGCTCTAACTTTGAAAGAACCCTCCTTAATCAGTGCATTTACAACTCCTTTTACTTGTAGACCAGTCGCACCAACGACCGCAATTATTTTCTTTTTCATCTTGAATGTTTTTAAGGATTAACAATAACACAAAGATGGAGGTGATGAACCGCATTCGTCAATAAAGTAGTTTAAGAAAGAACCTTAATGTAGATTAAGATTTAGCGATTTTCTTACGGATGGTGCTAAGGAACTCTGGTGTTACGCCCAGATAAGAGGCAATCTGAACGTTGGAGATTCGATTAAAAAAATTAGGATACCTTTTTGAAAAGTCGAGATAACGCTCTTCTGCGGTGGAGCTAATATTTTGAAGTATCCTGCGTTGGGCGCCCACCAACGCATTTTCCGTCAAAACCCTGAAAATCCGGTTAAATTTGGGATGATCAACAAAGAGTTTGAGCTGATCCTCCTTTTTTATTTGAAGGATGATGGAGTTCTCCAAAGCTTCTATATATAATTTGCTGGGCTCCCCTGAAT
>JBATHI010000471.1:0-1614 GCA_049666645.1 Flavobacteriaceae bacterium
CAGTAGGTTCACGAAAACGTTATCAAACAATAGAAACAAAATGAGTAAACGAAAAAAAGCTACCCATAAGGTAGCTTTTTAGAGTGGAGCCGGAGGGGTTAACTATGTTGCTCCCAATTAGCTCGCAATGTTGCAAATAAAAATACCCATCGCTATCACGATGGGCATCTTAAACCTTTCAAAAATACCCAAGCAAGCTTGGCATTTCTTCTAGCTCTAAGCTGCTGGGTATTTTTGGGTGTCGTGGAGCCGGAGGGAGTCGAACCCTCGTCCAAACAAGCAATTACAATGCTTTCTACATGTTTAGTCTTCATTTGTTTTTCGATGCACGACCGACCGAAAACCGCCTATCGTACACTTAGCTTCTTAAGGTTTTGGTGACACTAACGAAGCAATAGTGTCCTTATGTTGACATTTCTGGTGCCCCTTGATGAACCGCCGCCAACAAGGGCTTTTCAGGGACATCTCGCTTTCCGACCTGGTCGGAACGAGGCTAAATCCTACTGTGATTCGGATTAAGCGGCAAGAGCGTAATTAGATTCGCCAATTAAAAGTGTGGAAAATGAGATTAACGAGCTGTATCCCAGCGCTCGACATGCTTACATTCCAATTGGTCTCGCTGTCAAAACCAGTCGGCCCCTTCAATGGGTTAGAAAAACGTGTTTTTCGTAAACGAATTGAATCCCGCCAAGGGCGGGAAATTCTCCCATTTTTTTTTTCAAAGAACGATTACAGTTCAATCCGCCATGGAGGTTTCCTCCGCGGCCAGCAAAGATACCCCAAAAAGTATTCCAAAAAAAACATAGGCCAACTTGTCAGGCCGCTTCCCTCTACCTAAAATAGCGTTCCGTGCCGTTGGAAGCCCTTTGGCTTCCATGCTTTGGAAAATATCATGGAAATCGGTTTCATGATGTCCTTTTTTTTAGTTCATTTGTGCCGAATATTTTTGATGCCACACATGGCCATGATATCGCATTGTACCGTTCCCTTTGAAGCACTTTGAACGATCGCTCCATTATTGAACAAAAGATGAGCTATTGCAGGAACGTCAATGTCGACCGCATTCAACGGAACCCCGGAACAGCGCCCCATAAAACGAAAATCAAAATTGAACAAAGCCGTTAAAAACCCGAAAAAATTTCTCTTTATCTCCCGTTGGGGAGAATCGTTGGATATCGTACACGCCACCCTCAACGAAGGCATGGCGGTAAAAATGTGCATAGAAGAACCGAGCTGCCGTGAGATCGGTGCGGGATTTGTGCCCAAAGTAAGGAACTGGCGGAAGCATATCGATTGGGCGGATGTGGTGATTTTCGATTATACCGGCAATGGGGATGAATGCGAGAAATTACGCGCTTCGGGCAAATATGTATTTGGCGGAACCCCCTATACCGACAAGCTCGAATTGGATCGTAATTTTGGCCAGGATGAGCTCAAAAAACACAAAATCAACATCTTGCCCTTCAAGGAGTTCCATACCTTCAAAGATGCCATCCGCTATGTCGAGAACCATCCGAATGCCTATGTGATCAAGCCCTCGGGGGATACCCAGGAATGGAAGCAACTGCTCTTCGTGGGCAATGATGACGAGGGGCTCGATGTGATCAGGATCCT
>JBATHI010000472.1:0-1837 GCA_049666645.1 Flavobacteriaceae bacterium
CTGGAAATGAAAAAATTGGCACTACCCTCTTTTTACATCCTTTTCATCTTATTGATGTTCCATGCCTTGGTGCCTGCGCAAAGTGAAATCATCATTACTGAGTCCTCTTTTCCGGAAATACGGATGACCCTTGCCGATCGTCAATTTACCAAAATGCAGAACGAAAAGGGCAACAAGATGACCCTAAAGGAGGTCAACCTAGATTTTAACGGTAACCCGGCCCAAGTAAAGGACGTGCATTTGCGGGGAAAAAATACGCTCAATTTTATACGGAAATCGTTCTCAATCGATCTTGACGAGCCGCTACAAGTAACGATCGATGGCCAAGCCATAGATCTAAAAAAGTTCGATTTGCTGAATTTGGCCATGGACAAGAATCTTTGGCACAACCGATGGTCATTCTTGATGCTTTCAAGACTGGGCATATTCCCGCCCGTAAATTCGTATTGTACTGTTTGGATTAACGACCAACCACAGGGCATTTATTTGCTGGTGGAGAAACCGCAGGCCGCGATGGGACAGTTTAAGAGTCCATATATGATCAGGCGGGGCGAAGGCCATGCCATAGATCATGAGTACAGGGAGACTTCCGACAAAGAGGCGCTTAAGGCATATAAGAAACAGTATTATGACCTCTATAATACCGGCCAGTTGAAGGGCAAGACCCTCTATGACAATCTTGCGGATAAGTTGAACACCGAGTCCTATTTTAAATGGCTGGCGTTCAATTACTTTGTGAAAAACGGGGATTATGCAGATGAATTGTTTTTGTATATCGACCCAAACACCGATTTGTTTGAGGTCATGGCCTGGGATTATGACGATTTGTTGATGGACTATCCCCATGAAGGGAGAACGGCGCGATACCAAATTTTAAAGGATCGGATGATCTTTTCATTGGAAGATCAGCTCGATAAAACCATCGCTGCCGACGATTACGTTTATGAACATTACAAACGCATATTAAAAATGCTTTTGGAAAATATAGACAATGCCGTGTTGGAGACTCTCACCCAGCAGGTATTGAACGAATTGAAAGTAGTCGGTGCCCATCAAAAACACGCGAAAGTCACGCGCTATTTGGATAAGACTCCCTTCAAAATCGAGGAAGCCGTATATGATATGGATCGAACCGTACAGTTCTTAAAGCTCCGCAGAACGGTTCTGTTGGACGAATTGTAATTTTATGGATGAGGAGGGGATTGAATATTAGCCGCTTTCATAAGTCCCCTAAAAAATACCACAAACAATCAAAGTGAGATTCCAAAATCCGATGCCTTTTTAGCCAAAATATTTAAGTTTCTTGCCCTGCATTTCTTCATAACTTTTTAAATATTCGAGTCAGATCTTCGTCGCGAAATACTATCTTGAAAGCAATAATTCAAATCAACAAACATCAGCTTATGAAAGGCATATTATCTACCATGTTCACTTTATTGCTCGTCACAAATCTTCTGGCCCAGGAACAGCCTTGGAAAGGAAAGTTCGAGCCCATCGACAACATGATCACCCCCCCAAGTACCTATAGGACCGCCAGTGGGGCGCCGGGTCGGGATTATTGGCAGCAAAGGGCCAACTATGAAATCAAGGCTGAAATCGATGAAACGAACAATGTTTTGAGCGGGGAAGAGACCATTACCTACTTCAATAATTCCCCGGATGCCCTGAGTTATCTATGGGTTCAGCTCGACCAGAATGTCAACCGAGAGGATGGAGAGGATTTTGGCGATGCCCTGGGCGGCATCCAGGATTCGATCAGTACACTGCAAATGCAATACCTTACCAGGGCCATCGCATTTCCCGCGGGCTATACCATCAAGTATGTGAAAGACGCCTC
>JBATHI010000473.1:0-2391 GCA_049666645.1 Flavobacteriaceae bacterium
GCTCAGGAAATCGCTGAACATGCGGGCTTTTAGCAGGCGTTGGGTGGAATAATATACCCCCGCGAAGATGGCATTGCCGACAAAGGCAAAAATAACGGCATTGGTGTGCAGTGGCCTGAGCCGGCCAAAACTCAACCAAGAAATACCGTCGGTCAGGTTTGGAAACATGAACATGAAGGCCAAGAGCAACCCTACCGACATGCCTACGATGCCCCAAAGCATGGTCGCGTAAAGAAACTTTTTTACGATTTTGTTATCGTAGTAAAACTGCTGAACTTCCATAATGTATTGATTATTAAGTTGGATTTATTCTTTATCTGGGACTTCCTTATCCCCGCTTTTTTTCTTCACCAATTCGTCCTCGAAAAGCATTCGCACGGAGGGCGTATACGAATCGTCGTACTGACCGCTCCTGACCGCCACGATAAAAGCCGTGAAAAAAATGACCGCAACAACGATGCTGATGGTCAACAACACATAGATCACACTCATACCTTACCTGAATTCAGCGGTAAAACTATACCCGTAGTTATTGTTAAAAAATGACAATTGTCATATTTGATCAATGAATCGTTTTTTGTGGAATTGCTTTGGTCTTTCATTTTTGTTCAATCCTTTTATCCCCGTTTTGGTTGTTTTTTGCCAGGTCGGCCATTTCATTTGTCACACCTTCCGCAGATTTCCCCGCTGCTTTCAGCATGGATAAAAGCGCCGCAACGATGATCAGGTTCTTTCCGATGTACTGTCCCAAAAGAGTCGGCACCAATGGCCCCGAAACAAAAGATTCCTCCGCAAAGAAAAAAAGCGGCGTGAAGGTGCAGGCCATGTGGAACAATGCCAAAATAATGCTCCCTCTCCTGAAAATGTTCAAAATGAAACAAAATCCAATGACCACCTCCATCATGGCAAGCAGGAAGATGGCGATATGGGAGGGAAGGTAGCCAAAGGTCAATAAATGGATCGTATCCATGGCGAGGCCTTCTGCCGGACTCAAATGGGGGAAAAACTTTAGGGTGCCAAACCACAGGTAAACAATACCTATGGAAAGGGCCAAAAAAGTATTTTGTCTGCTCTTGGTGAGCAAAGCGTTGATTGGTTTTATAAGTCGGTCCATTGGGTTTATTTTTTGGCTTACTCAATTTAATTTATGTCCTAAGTGGTTGGTCATTACGGTGGTAAAAACGACAATGCTTATGGAGCTCAGGGGCATCAGAATCGCAGCGATCACGGGCTGTAATTGCCCGGTGACGGCAAAGCCAAGTCCCACTATATTGTAGAGCAACGACAATACAAAACTCATCTTGATGATGTTCACCGCCCTTTTTGAGGCCCTTATGTACTCGTATAAATTTTTGAACTTGGAGGCCGCCAGGATGCCATCACAGGCCGGTGAAAAGACGTTGACGTTTTCAGATATGGCTATGCCGACATCGCTCTGTGCCAAGGCGCCCGCATCGTTCAATCCATCTCCGACCATCATTACCTGTTTGCCATTTTCCTGGAGCGATTTTATGAATTCGAGTTTTTCGGCGGGCTGCTGGTTGAAATACATTGGGGTGAGTTTGGGAAGCAACTGTTCCAGTTGGGTCCGCTCCCCTTCATTGTCGCCCGATAAGATGGCCAGGTCCATGGTCTCGGCCATGGCAAGGAACAGTTCCGGGGTACCTTGCCTATAATGGTTCTGGAAGACATAGCGCCCCTTGTAGATGTCGTTGCTGCTCACATGAACCTCGGTATTGAGGATATCGGGGGTATGGGGATTGCCCACGAATTCGGAAGATCCCACTTTGATGCGACTGTCGCCTTTGGCCCCTTCCACACCTCTGCCCAAATATTCCCGGTAATCATCCAGGGTCATGATTTGTTGTTCTGCCAGCATGGTATACAGGGCCCTGCTCAGGGGATGGTTGGAGGCCCGCAGGGTATTTTTCAACAAGGATTCCTCTTCGGGCGAAAGTGCCATCCCTTCGAAGGAAGCACCGTTTTTCTGAGCTGTGGTGATCGTGCCGGTCTTATCGAAGATCGCCGTATCTATCTTGGCAAGGCGCTCAATGGTCTTGGTGTCTTTCAGGTAAAACTTTTTCTTACCGAAAATGCGCAACATGTTCCCCATGGTAAAAGGGGCCGCCAAAGCAATGGCGCAGGGACACGCGATGATCAGCACCGCGGTGAAAACATTCAGTGCTTTACTGGGGTCGACAAGCAACCAGAACGCGGTAGCGATAAAAGCGATGGTCAAAACTGAGATCGTAAAGCGTTTTCCGATACTATCGGTCAAGGTCTGGAATTTGCTTGCCTTATCGGTCGAAAAAATCGAATTGCCCCAAAGTTGGGTGAGATAACTTTGGGAGACCGTTTTCAGGGCTTCGATCTCCAGGGCCCCTTTCAATT
>JBATHI010000474.1:0-3606 GCA_049666645.1 Flavobacteriaceae bacterium
CAAGTATTGAACGTCGATGGGGGAATGCTTACCTGAGCGCTACATTTGTAATACTGGGCAATATTGAAGGTGTCTTTCCAAAATTTGAATTTAGGCCCCTGACATAGCTGGCTTCCCAGACCCAAAAAACACCCTCGGGTGCCCATGCTTATGCAACAAACAGTACCATTCATTTTATTGGCCGCTATTCTGGCCTTGGGACTCGTCCTCTTTCAATACCGATACAGGCATAAGGCGATCGGAAAAATAGGCATCTTGCTTGCCTCACTTCGTTTTTTAAGTTGGTTTGGCCTTTTGCTTTTATTGATCAATCCCCTTTTTAAAAGGAACAACTACGTTCTGGAAAAGTCAAATCTTTGGGTGCTTGTCGATAATTCGTCTTCCATAAAAGCGGCCGATGTGCAAAATACCCTTGAGGTCTTAAACCAGGCCAATGCGCTGTCGGAAAGGTTCAATGTGCAGTTTTACGGTTTTGGGGAAGATTTGAATTCCAATGACAGTCTGAGTTTCGATGAAAACAATAGCAACATTACAAAAGCGCTAAAATCGGTCCAAGCCATGGCAGGTAAGTCCCGAGGAGCCATCGTACTTATTTCTGATGGCAATCAAACTTTGGGAGAGGACTACGAGTATTACGGCAATAGCCTCAACAGACCAGTATATTCAATTGTTGTGGGAGACACCACCCGATATGAAGACCTTAGCATCTCTCAAGTCATAGCCAATCGCTATGCCTTTTTAAACAACAAATTCCCGCTGGAGGTATATGTAAATTATGAAGGTAACGGTTCCGTAACCCCCACTCTCAACATCGCTGTTGATGGTAAATCGGTTTATCGGGAAAGAATCAGTTTTATGAAATCGGCAAGTGGCAAAACCATCAATATCCTGATCGATGCCAAGTCGGTGGGGTTGAAGAATATTTCAGTATCGGTAGAACGCCTTGAAAATGAGAGAAATACGATCAATAATCGAAGACAGCTTGCCATAGAGGTCATTGATGAAAAAACAAACGTTGCCATTTTTTCAGAAATCATGCATCCCGATTTGGGGACGATAAAAAAGAGTATTGAAAGCAATGAGCAGCGATCGGTATCTATTTTAAAACCCACGGTCAATCCCAATACTTTGGAAGAAATAGATCTTTTCGTGCTGTATCAGCCAACGGCTTCGTTTAGACCGATTTATCAACATATAAAACAAAGAAAAGGAAATAGTTTCACCATTGCGGGTCCACAGACCGATTGGGACTTTTTAAATATGATTCAGAACAGTTTTACCTATAAAAGTTATTTCCAGTCTGAAGAGGTCACCCCCCATATCAACCGTGGATTTACTTTGTTCAATATCGCAGAGGTTTCAATGGAAGACTATCCACCCTTGGAAAACGATTTGGGCGAGGCCATTATTAACAAGTCACATGAAACTTTAATCACCCAGCGCATCAAGGGCATGGATGTGGGAGAGCCGATGTTGATACTAATGTCTTCAAGCCCGGAGCGCGAGGCCGTGTTGTTCGGCGAGAACATTTGGAAATGGCGCATGCAATCGTATCGCAATTCCCAAAGTTTTGACAACTTCGATGACTTCATGGGCAAATTGGTGCTCTATCTTACCACAAACAAGTCCAAAAACAGGTTTTCAGTAGACTACAGACCGGTTTATGAGGGCAGCAGTCAAGCGAAGCTTACCGCGGTTTATTTCGACGCGGCCTATATTTTCGATTCCAATGCGACCATTATCCTTCAATTAAAACAAAAAGAAACGGAAGACCCTTCGGAAATACCCATGCTGCTTAAAAACGGATATTATGAGGCCGATTTAACGGGTCTGTCTCCCGGTGAATATGCCTTTACGGCCTTGGTGGAAAATGAAGACCTTAAAGAGTCGGGTCAATTTGTTATCCTGGATTTTGACTTGGAGCAACAGTTGTTATCGAGCGATTACCGAAAATTGCAACGATTCTCGGCAAGTACGAAAGGTCAATCCTATCCTCCTTCGGAAACGGCTCGGATGGTCAGTAATTTGCTCAATACCGATCAGTTTGTGCCGACACAGAAAAGCGAACAAAATGTCGTACCTTTAATCGATTTTCGATACTTATTGGGGATTATCGTAACCACACTTTCTTTAGAGTGGTTTATCAGGAAATACAACGGATTAACTTAAAAAATAGAATAAATGGACAAATTACCAAAAATTGCCCTACCGGCAATCTTCATTATCATCGCCTTGATCATCTTAATAACCAAATCGGCCGTGACCATAGGCTCCGGGGAGGCAGGCGTGCTTTACCAGACCTTCGGGGATGGAGTGGTCACCGATGAACCTGCTTTGGGAGAGGGATTTCATATTGTGGCCCCTTGGAACAAAGTATTTACTTATAACGTAAGGCAACAGGAACTTTTCGAAAGGGAAATGTCGGTCTTATCCTCCAACGGCCTGGAAATTAAACTGGATGCTTCCGTACTTTACCAGCCTCAGGCCCAAACTGTTGGTCTGTTGCACCAAACCAGAGGGGAACAATATTTGAACAGCGTTATCATTCCGGCCATCCGTTCTGCAACCCGTAGCGTTGTAGGTCGATATACCCCAGAACAGTTATATTCGACTAAGCGCGATGCCATTCAAAATGAGATTTACGAAGAAACCAAGAAGATTCTCGAACCGCAGTATATCCAGCTCAACGACGTTTTGGTGCGCGATGTAACCTTGCCCCCAACAATTAAGGAAGCCATTGAACGCAAACTGAAGCAGGAACAAGAATCGCTGGAATACGAGTTCCGATTGGTTACCGCGGATAAAGAGGCACAGAAAGTACGTATAGAAGCCCAAGGAAAAGCGGATGCCAACCGCATTTTGAGCGCCTCCCTGAACGATCAAATTTTAAGGGACAAGGGTATAGAGGCTACTTTAAAGCTGGCCGAGTCTCCCAATTCGAAAGTAGTGATTATAGGAAGTGGCGATACCGGTATGCCTATAATCCTGGGAAATAATTAATAATTTTTACATCGGACTTTTTTTGAAAGCCAAAATGTTTTAATTTTACAGCTCCATGAGAAACAAAACTACACATCATCATTTTTACCACTGCGCTCAAGCGAGGTAAAAGTGTATTGTCGTAGTACAACATATTTTACAACCCGTTTGAGAAATCAAACGGGTTTTGTTTTTAAAGATGATTCAGATCAAATCCAAGTCAAAAGGGATTACAACCGAAAGGAACAAAAAGTTACAAATGATGAAAATTAGAATTGCCATTCAAAAAGCGGGCAGGCTCAATGAGGAATCGCTCGATATTCTAAAAGACTGTGGTATCTCCATCGATAATGGTAAGGATCAGCTGAAGGCTTCATCACGCAACTTTCCGTTGGAGGTGTTCTATCTCCGAAACGGAGATATCCCCCAATATTTGCGGGACGGGGTTGTTGATATTGCGATCATAGGTGAAAATGTGCTGGTGGAAAAAGGCGAGGACATCACCGTGGCGGAAAAGCTTGGGTTCTCTAAATGTAAGGTTTCACTGGCCGTTCCGAAATCGGTCAGATACCAATCGATACAGGATTTACAGGGGAAACGTATCGCCACTTCATATCCCAATACGGT
>JBATHI010000475.1:0-1635 GCA_049666645.1 Flavobacteriaceae bacterium
GGTTCACCACAAGATCGACCGAAGCCACCGCCGCAAAGGTAATGCTAAGGATATAGATATGGTTGTAATATTGCCCGATTTTGGCATTGGTCAAAAACGAAAGGCATTTCGTGCCATAGTAAGAATAGGTGAACAAGGTGGAAAGCGCAAAGGCCGCCACGATGATCATCAGGAGCACATCGCCCAGACCGAAAAGCGATTTCTCAAAGGCGATCAACGTCATGGTGATGCCATTGGTCTCCGCATCGAGATAGGCTCCGCTCAAAATGATCACCAAAGCCGTGAGGGTGCAGACGACGATGGTATCGATAAAGGGGCCCAGCATGGCCACCAAGCCTTCCTGTATGGGTTCGGTGGTCTTGGACTGCCCGTGGTACATGGGCGCGTTGCCCACCCCTGCCTCATTGGAGAACACCGCGCGACGAATCCCTATGATGATCACGCCCCATAGTCCGCCCTGTATGGCCGTCTCGAAATTAAAGGCTTCGGTAAAGATCAATTTCAAGGAAGGAAAGATTGCCCCGGCATTCACCGCCATGATGAAAATGACCGCGAAAAGGTAAATAAGTACCATAAAAGGCACCAGGGCCGTGGCGACTTTGGCAATCTTTTTCAGGCCGCCAAAAATCACGAAGGAAGTGATGATCGAAAGGGCGATGCCAATGCCCAATTTCCAATTGAAATCGCCCAGGGCGGCAATATTCTCATCGGGGTTGATCACCCCCATGAGCGTTTGTGTGAACTGGTTGGTGGTAAAGGCGGGCAAGACCCCGAACAGTCCGGCCAAACAGAAAAAAACGGCCAAGGGCCTCGCCTTGGCGCCCATGCCCTTGGTGATGTAGTACATGGGGCCGCCCTGTAACTGCCCGTCACTGTCCTGGCCACGGAACATGATGGCCAAACTGCACGAATAGAACTTGATGCACATCCCGACCAGGGCGGTCACCCAGATCCAAAAGACGGTGCCGGGCCCGCCCAAATAAATGGCGATGGCCACCCCTGAAATGTTTCCGAGGCCCACGGTGGCCGCAACGGCAGACGACAGGGCCTGCAAATGGCTCACTTCCCCCGGATCGTTGGGGTCATCGTATTTGCCCCTGGTAATGGCGATGGCATGGGAAAAATAGCGGTAGGGCAGCAGTTTGGAATAGAACACCAAAAAAAGGCCGCCCCCGATGATCAAAAAAAGCATGATCCATTCGGTATAGGGTATTACGCTCGCAAGAAAATCGTTGATGGCATCCATAGGTCTTGGTTGGTGCCCTAAGGTATGGATTTTCGGGCGTTAAGCGGAAAGGCCCTAAAAAATATTCTCACAACAAGTTTTGATAAAACCAACAATCCTTTGTATCTTTGCCTTCCATATCGCGGGATAGAGCAGTAGGTAGCTCGTCGGGCTCATAACCCGAAGGTCACTGGTTCGAGTCCAGTTCCCGCTACAAAGAAAGCCATCAACGAAAGTTGTTGGCTTTTTCTTTGGGAGCAAGCCAAACTTGTTTGAGCTTGGGAACAAGGAAAAAGCCAATACCTCGCCACAGCGAGGTAAATGGCTTTCTTTATAAAGCCACCCCCAAGGCCGCTTCCGACCTGCCGAAGTCTTGACGAAGGCGGAGAGGAAGCAATCCAGTCCCAGGA